>NZ_RZTA01000269.1:0-580 GCF_004023115.1 Mesorhizobium sp. M6A.T.Cr.TU.017.01.1.1 | reverse complement strand
GCATCGATGCGCGCCTTTTCCGGATCGAATGCACCATGACGTGCAATGGGCCGCGCCGCGGTTTCAGGCGTCTCGTATGCCCACATGAAATCGTCAGCCGAGCTGCCCACCGCATGGACGCGCCAGTAGCTCGCGGTGCCTTTCAAAGGGGAGCGGCTGGTGGTGTTCGTCTTTTCGAAAAGGTCGAAATAGATGTCTTCGAAAGGGATGTAGAACACGGGCTCATGTCCTTCTTCCTGAAGCACTTTCGCCCGTTCCGTGGCAGCGACTATGGCGTCGGAAAATCGTACCGTCACCGTGCCGGCAAACGGTTCTATGGCCAGTTGGCCAGCATGGTGTGTTGAGATTGCGCCTGAAGCTTGCATTCAAATTCTCCCTGGCTGCCGATTGATTGCGAGACCGCATTTCGGTTCGTCATGCATGGAGACGAAATGCACGGCGATGCGTCAGGTTCCGGCCTGTACTATGAGGTCGAATGACGACCCCACTTCAGCGCTTGCCATGGCTATCGAGAAACGCAGCCAACAATCGCGAAACCTGATCAGAAGCCTCACGCGTCGGGAAGTGTCCGATGCCATCC
>NZ_RZTA01000268.1:0-798 GCF_004023115.1 Mesorhizobium sp. M6A.T.Cr.TU.017.01.1.1 | reverse complement strand
TATCACGGCAGCGGCAAATCCTGCCACCGCGCTGTTTTTCGCATCCTCGACGCTGAATTTAAATGCTCGCGGGGCAACTCACCTGTCCGTGGTCGCATTGGTGTTTGCCATTGCGATCGCCTGGTTTGGTCTTCTCGGCCTTTCCATCTCCCAACCGGCCACACGGCGATTTTACAGTCGTTTCCGAAAGCATGCGGACATCGTGCTGGGAGGGGCCCTGGTGGCGCTCGGCTTTGCCGCACTTGGTTATTGAGAAAGATACGCGCAGCCGCCGCTGTTACACAGAGTTCAAACGACAAAACCCGCCAGACAGGGTCCAGCGGGCTCGGAACCGGCGACGGGAAAACCCGTCTGTTGCGGCTCTGGCTTCTAAAGCATGATCTCGGACCGAAACGCCGCTGCACAAAAAGGCGGCTTGATGCTTTCGGGCGAGATTACACTCGAGATCAAAGCGCCTTGCGGGCGATCCTCTCAATGTCGGCACGGTTGATGCCGAGGTCGTTGAGCTGACGGGCGTTCAAGCGGTTCAGTTCGCGCACGGTTTCATTGTACATGCGCCAGTTACGGAAAGCACGGATCGGGTTCATGGTAGTCCTCCATCGTTTCGATGCCGCTCAAATAGGCATCGTTGATGAAAAGTTGAACAGACGCTTTTGCATGGCCGCAATGCGTTTGTTGCATTGCACAATTAAGCTTTTGTTCAGCTTGTTTACCGCCCGTCAGCCGACGTCGAGCACGTTCTCGCCAATATGCTCGCCCTCCCCCATCCGCTCATGCGCCCGCCACGCTTCCTTGAGC
>NZ_RZTA01000267.1:0-809 GCF_004023115.1 Mesorhizobium sp. M6A.T.Cr.TU.017.01.1.1 | reverse complement strand
GAGCCTGGCTGAAACCGCCTGCTCATTGTCGGAATTGAGCTTGATCAGGCGAACATGCGGCTCCAGTTCGTTTGCTGCCGCTTCATATGCCGGCGCCATCATCTTGCAGGGGCCGCACCACGGTGCCCAGATGTCGACGACGACGGGGAGGCTGCTTCGCGTGACCTGGCGATCGAAAGTCGGTGCATCGACGTCTGCCGGGTGACCCGAGAACAGCTTGGAGCCGCACTTTCCGCATTTCGCGTCCCTGGCATTGCGTGCCGGCGGCAGGCGATTGACCCCGCCGCATTTGCCGCAAACCACCAGATTTTCCTGCGCCATGGCCATTCACCTGCTGAAGTCGATCGCCGCCGTCAGGATGCCGTCTTGAGTGAAGCACGCTGCGCAAAAGCTGCCGCGTCCGAAACACTCGCCAACTCTGCGGCGATGTCGGCGAGCTTTCGATCGGCGTCGACCTTGCGCCAGGCGGGCGGGGTGGCATTTCGCTGCAATTGCCGCGACAAGATGTCGACGGTGGCGTCGGAAGGACCGCCCCTGCGTTCGCTCACCCGCTGCCAAAGAACGAGCGGATCCGCCTCCAGCCAGAATCCGGCGAAAGTGACGCCTCTATCACTTGCCGCCTTCTCGATGCGGTCGTGATCGGCCGGCCTGTCAAAGACGGCATCGGCGACCACCGAACCGCCTTCGGAAAGGATCAAGTCGGCGCGCCATGCCATTTCGCGGTAGACGCGGTCGGACACTTCCGGTCGATAGGCCCTGTCCGGCAGTTTCGTCTCGACTGGCACCCCATGCATGGCTTTGCGGATGCG
>NZ_RZTA01000266.1:0-942 GCF_004023115.1 Mesorhizobium sp. M6A.T.Cr.TU.017.01.1.1 | reverse complement strand
CGCCAGCCGGCCCTGGAGCTTGATGTCGGCCTTGCGGATGGCGTGCGCCGCCGCGATGCAAGCCGCGACACCGCCCTTCATGTCGACCGCGCCGCGGCCATAGAGGCGCCCGTTCGTGATATCGCCGCCAAACGGATCGACCGACCAGTTCTTCATTTCGCCGACCGGCACGACATCGATATGGCCGCACAGGATCAGGCTGCGCTCCTCATCGCCGGCCCATTCGCCGACCAGATTGGGGCGCCCCGGCAGCGCGTCCCATTGTTCGGTCGAAAAGCCGTCCGCCTTGAGGATCGGCTCCAGCAGCGCCTGCACGTCGGCCTCGCGGTTCAGTCCTTGCCGGGTTTCGAACTTGGGATTCACCGAGGGGATTTTGACCATATCGCTGGTGAGGCCGATCACCCAGTCGCGATCCTTGTCGATCTCGGCTTGCGCGGCGGCGACGGCCGCATCCCTGTCCAGCATGTCGATGTCCTTTCGTGCCTTTGCGGCGTTCGCGATTGTCTCTTGGTGTGCAGGGTGGCTCAGCCGCTCATGCTGCGCCGATCATATCGGCCGCGGGCTATGTCGATTTGGGTTTGCCCCTGACGAACGGCGCTGCCCATTTGGCCGGGTCCCCGGCGACTGTCCTGCGGTCACCCGGCCCGGTGACATCCGAGGCGTCGAGCGTTACGCCATTGGCGCGGCGGATCCCTTCGATGTCCTCGATGCGCTTGCGCACCGTCTGGCCTTCGCTCTCCAGCGCATGGGCAAACACGGTCTCCATCTGGACGACGGCCGTCGCCAGCGTGTCGAACGGCGAGTTGGCCTCAATTGCCGCGATCAGCGTCAGATCGGCGTGTTCGGAGATCGGCGAGAGCCAAGGATCGGTGAAGAGCAGAATGCCCATGCCCCGCTCGCGCGCCTGACGGGCGAAGCTCACCACGTCGGACTGGTAGCGGC
>NZ_RZTA01000265.1:0-993 GCF_004023115.1 Mesorhizobium sp. M6A.T.Cr.TU.017.01.1.1 | reverse complement strand
CCGAAGGCCGAGCCGCCCGAAAGCACCACGGCATGGATCGCCTCGATCGAATTGTGCGGCTCGAGCAGGTCGGTCTCGCGGGTGCCCGGCGCACCGCCCAGAATCTGCACACCGGCCACCGCCGGTTCGTCGCAGACGACGGTGGTCACCCCGGACTTCAGCCTCGCATCGGAAGCATTGCCGACGCGCAGGCCAGCGACATCGGTGATGAGATTGCGCGGCCCTGTAAGAAACATCATTGGTCCTCGATCGGCACGAACCGGACGCCGTTGAAACGGAAGACCCGATAGAGGTTCTCGGTCAAGTCGCCCTTGACGCCAAAGCGGACGGGCCCGATCGCGGTGCTGAAGTCCTGCGCGGTAAGCGCATCGGCCAATGGCTTGCTGGAGGTTTCCGCCAGCGCCGAGGCCGCCTTGGCGATCTCGACCGCCGCATAGGCCGGCAGCGTGTAGCCGTCCGACACGATCTCTCGGGCGGCAAACGCCTCCAGCACCTTGGGGTCGGCGACATCGGCCCATTCGGGCGGCGCGATCATCAGCGTGCCCTGGGCATAAGGCACGTCGCCGGGCAGTGTGCGCAGTGTTTCGCCTCCGGCAAAAATGATGCCGGCATCGAGCTGGCCGGCGTCGCGGCCCATGATGGCGACGTCGCTGCCATCGCCGCCGGCGAAGACATGCGTTGCGCCGGCTTTCCTCAGCCGCCCGATCAGTCCGATCTGGTTATCGAGCTGCGGCCGGAACGTGTCGACGAACACTGGCTTCAGCGCCGCCTGTTCGGCTGCCGCCCGAAGCGTCTCGGCGATCTCGCGGCCGTAGATGGTGCCGTCGTCGACGACGGCGAACAGCTCGTTCTGCCACAGCCGTGTGAGGATGGTGGCGACGGCGTTGCGCTCGTCGTCGCCGCGCGGCCCGAGACGAAAGACCGGCCAGCCGGTCTTGGCGCGCCGGTCGGTCAGGCTTTCGGTGCGCACCCCGACGGTGATGACGGGTATGC
>NZ_RZTA01000264.1:0-1098 GCF_004023115.1 Mesorhizobium sp. M6A.T.Cr.TU.017.01.1.1 | reverse complement strand
GAATCGAACAAAACAGCGGATCGGCGACGGCTGTTTCTACGGTAGCGAATTGTTATTGCTGCATTTTTCGGAGAATCGTGGGATTTTGCGCCGGTCGTGGAAAACATCCCCGCAGACGTTCTTGGGCGAAGAGCGCGCCAAAAAAGGCGCTGCTAATTAGCTCTTTGACACAGGAAGTTTTGACAGATTGGCCCCCTTTGTCGGTGGCGATCGCACACTCTGGAGATTGGCCGAGGCATTTCTCCCTTCGTCATCCTGGGGCGGAGCAAGGAGCGAAGCGACGCAGCGCAGACCCCAGGATCCATGCCGTGATGTTTACGTGTCGCAACGGTGCAAGCTCTGTTTCAGTTCAGCGCACCCCTTGGCGACTGCACTCGTCGAACGGCCATCCTGAGCCGCTGCATTCTTTGGCTGATGTCATGGCATGGATCCCAGGGTCTTCGCGACGTCGCTTCGCTCCTGCTTCGCCCTGGGATGACGAGGCCGGGAAGGCTTCGAAACCAGGCTTTGCAAGGGAGTCACGAGAAGAATTCGCCGGACTTGCCCTGCGAAGCGCGAGGCGCAAATCAGAATGGCGGAGAGGATGGGATTCGAACCCACGAGAAGCTTTTGACCTCTACTCCCTTAGCAGGGGAGCGCCTTCGACCACTCGGCCACCTCTCCGTTGCGCCGGTGGATAAAGAAAAGCGCCGGCACAATCAACAAGCCTGCGCCATTATCATTGAAAAAACCGGCTTCTGTCGAAACGGCGCTTTCGCGATGCGGCGATTCTGCGGCAATCCGTTGGCCGGCGACTCGGCGCATCGTCGCAATTCCGACGGGCTATCGCCGGAATCGGCCGGATTGCAAGGGCTCGCAAGCGAGGCGATGGTTAACGGGAGCTTTCTGAGTGAGGCCAAATCGTGTCATTTGTGCAACAACGTTTGGGGATAGCACCCGCACAGCCCTTTTGCCGGTACGATGGTGGTTGAACGCCGCCGCCTCATGGGTAATGTCGAGTTCGAAGGAGCGGCGCGGTGCGCATCTTTTTCGGTAGTGGGGATGGGGCAGGGAACGCTGTCCTTCAGCAAAGAATACCCAGACCCGTTTTTTAACTTT
>NZ_RZTA01000263.1:0-1103 GCF_004023115.1 Mesorhizobium sp. M6A.T.Cr.TU.017.01.1.1 | reverse complement strand
GAGACCTTTGCACAGAAGCCGAACGGTGATTCTGTGGTGAAGGTTGGAGCAGGGAGATTCGGGATGGCGGATCGTGTTTTGGGTCAGTTGAGTCTGGCGGACGGTCTGGCGGCGTCGGATGAGACGATTTTCGACCTAGTATCGAAGGAACTGGACTGGGCGCCGATCCGAACATTGCTGGGTCAGCGCAGCGGTCCTGGCTCGGGCAACACCAGCTATCCGGCGGAACCGCTGGTGCGCTGTCTTTTGCTGGGCATGTGGCATGGGCTGAGCGATCCGGCGCTTGAGGCGCAGATCCGGGACCGATTGTCGTTCCGCCGCTTTGCCGGTTTCAGCCTTTCGGACCGCACGCCCGACCATTCGACACTGTGGCGCTTCCGCGAGGAGCTGACGCGTGAGCGACTGATCGACAAGGTCTTTGAGGAGATCAACCGTCAGCTGGAGGAGAAGGGCCTGATCGTCAAGCGCGGCACCTTGGTCGATGCCACGTTCCTGCAGGCTCGTGGCCGTCCGCCCAAGCAGCCGAAGAAGGGCCACCAAGGTCCGGTCAAGCCGTCGGCCGACAAGGATGCGCGTTGGGGCAAGAAGGGCAAGAAGAGCACCTTCGGCTACAAGATGCACATCGGCGTCGACCAGGAGCACACCTTGATCCGGCGTGTCGAGGCGAGCGACGCCTCGGTCACCGACACCGAGCCGGCCGACCAGTTGATCTGCGGCGACGAGAAGGCGGCCTATGGCGATCAAGCCTATTACACCCACGCCCGCCATGCCCGGCTCGCCGCCGCCAACATTAAGGACCGGCTGATGCGGCGGCCCAACAAGCATCACCCCGAGTTGCCGCCGCGCCACAAGCTGCGCAACCGGCTGATCGCCAAGGTGCGGGCGGCAGTGGAGCGGCCTTTCGCCGTGTTCAAGGAGCGTTACGGCATGCGACGCCTGCGCTTCTTCAACCTCGCCACCAACCGCACGCAGTGCATACTGGCCGCCTGCGCTTACAATCTGCGCACCATGATTGGCGTCCTCTATCCACCCGATGAGAGGCGGACATGAGGGAGGAGTGCGTCCACAATCCGGCAGGATGGCTGCCTAAACCGACAAAGGCC
>NZ_RZTA01000262.1:0-1238 GCF_004023115.1 Mesorhizobium sp. M6A.T.Cr.TU.017.01.1.1 | reverse complement strand
TCTATGAACAGGGGACCGGGGCCGGCCAACCACATCGCGTCGGACATCGAGCGCAAGCTCGCCAGCCGGCCGGCGCTGCTGTTCATCTTCGTCATGCTCTCCGAGAAATTCACACCCGAAGGCATCATGCGCTCACAAGGGTTGAGCGAGGCCTCGATGTTCCTCTATCTGCGTGACCTCGAGGAGCTGGGCCTGGTCGCGCTTGGCCGCGGCCTGTCGGCCAGGTTGCTGGTCGAGACGCCGATCCAGTGGAATTTCGAAGGGCCGATGCGGCCGCTGTTCGAGATGACCAACAAGAATTTTATCGGCTGGGCGATCACGCATCTGGAGCGGGAGGCGACCTTCGTCAGCTTCTCCAGGCGGATGCGGCCGGAGACGGCGGAAATGGTGAAGCGTGAGGCGGAGGAGCTGGCGGAACGCGTCAAATTGCTTGCCCATCACGATCAGCACACGACGCCCGAAGACGGGCTCACCGGTTACAAATGGACGTTTGCCTTTGGCGCGACGCCGTTCCCGGCGATCATGCCGATCGGGTCGCACCCGCGAGATGCCGGGGCGTCCGACCGGCCCGTCGCTCCTGCAAAGGGACGCCGTGCTTTGCCGGCCTGACACAGCCAATCATCCCGAGCAGGATTGTACCTGGCGGCTTGTCGCGCACCACTCCGGCGGCGCCGACTGCCACCATTTTTGGTGACCTGAACTGGGAAGCCTCCGCCTGTCCTGCTTCAGTTTCCACGATGATCTTTTGTCCGGACACTTTTTGCTCTTTGCAGCCGCGCTTCAAAAATGAAACCACATTCATGGTAGAGTTCGCGCACTGATTTGCCAGTAGAGGGCGGGTTTGCCGAATGCGTGACACGTCCCCGTGAAATCGAAGTGATCCTATGCCGACGGCGCCAACACTTGAACTTCGCCGCTATTCGCGCCTGAAAAATTTGCGGGAGCGCGCAGAACGCCAGGGTGCTGCATTGCAGTTCTGGGCGCGTACGGCATCGCTCGCCGTGATCTCCTGCTTCTTTTCATCGATCAGCCGCTGACCTCGTGGGTACGCTGGACATCATTCTGCTGACCGTTCTGCTGGTAACGCCCAACCCGTTTTCCCTGGAGGTCGCGCCGGCCGCGATGCAACTGCGCGAGGGCAGCTTCAAATTCCTGCTGATTTTCGTATGCCTTGGCGCGCTGACCCTTTCGACACGATTGGCGCTCTATCTCGGCGCGCTCGCGGCCTTGACGTGGGC
>NZ_RZTA01000261.1:0-1252 GCF_004023115.1 Mesorhizobium sp. M6A.T.Cr.TU.017.01.1.1 | reverse complement strand
ACATGCCGCGCGGCTATGTCGGCGCCATCAGCGCCGTCGATGCGCAGGAAGCCTTCGACGCCGGCGCTTTCGCCGTCAAGGTGGCGGAGGAGGGCGGCGGATCGGTAGCGCTGCAATATGACGGCAAGAAAACCGTGCTGAGGAAGGTGCCGCTGAAGAATGTCGCCGGCAAGACGCGCCATATGCCTGATAATTTCATGAAGCCTGATGTCAACCAGCTCTCGGATGCGGGCATGGCCTATCTGAAGCGGCTGGTTCCCGAAAAATACAAGGTCGGGAAGCCGTTCGTCTGATGCCGGATCTCTCCTGATGCTTGACTGGTTCAGCAAGACGGAAGTCGACGCCCATACGACGATGCTGGCCGAGCCGTTCGTGCATGATTTCGTGCGCGCCAACATCTGGCATCTGCGCGGCCGTGACGTCGACCTGCTCGTCGACACCGGCATGGGGATTTGCCCGCTGGCGCCGCAGATCAATACGCCTGCTGGCAAGCCGCTGCTCGTCGTCGCCACCCACATCCATCTCGACCATGTCGGCTCGCTGCACGAATTCCCCTCGCGGGCGGGGCCGAGGATGAGTGCCGCGCATTTCGACAGCATGGACGAAGCGGTCACCTACGCCCACATGTTCCACGATCTCGACGGCGCCGTCTCCAAGCTGCCGGCGCCCGGCTGGAAAGCAGCCGATTACAAAATCCCACCGGCGCCGCTGACGCGGACGCTTGACGAGGGCGATCTGGTCGACCTCGGCGATAGGCGGTTCCGCGTGCTGCATCTGCCTGGCCATTCGCCTGATTCGATCGCGCTGTTCGATGAGGCCGACGGCCTGTTCTTCGCCGGCGACGCCATCTACGACGCCATGCTGATCGACGACCTGCCGGATTCCGATCGCGTCGCCTATCGCCGAACTATGCAGCGGCTGCTCGACCTGCCGATACGCGTCGGCCATGGCGGCCACGGCCCGAGCTTCGACGCCAAACGGATGCGCGAGATCGCTAACGGCTATCTCAGGCGGACTGACGGGATCGGCGCATAGGAGGCTCCGGCAGGACGGGAAGAGATGCGGGCAGGCGCCGTCGGCGAAGCTGCTGATCTCCTCCGCAAGGGGGGAGATTGGATGCCGCCACGGCTTTCGCCAGTCGTCAACGCCGGAAGCAGGGCCAGAGGTGTTCATGCTCTTTTGCCGGGTCGGTGCTGATTGCGCCAGCGACCCGCCGTTGAGGCGGGTTTTTTGTTTTAGCCGATCTCGACCG
>NZ_RZTA01000260.1:0-1257 GCF_004023115.1 Mesorhizobium sp. M6A.T.Cr.TU.017.01.1.1 | reverse complement strand
GAAAACAGCCCGTGCAGATAGGTGCCTGACACCTTGCCGTCGGCCGAGATGGCGCCGTCGTCAACGCCGTTGATCACCGCGGATGGACGCAGCGTGTCCGGACCGGTGGTGCGGCCGAGATGGATCTCGTAGCCTTCGAGCGGCAGGTCGAATTGCACCGAGCGCGCGCTGACATTGCGCACCGTCTTTTCCGGCTCCATCACCGTTTCGACGTCGAGCAGGCCCAGCCCTTCGGTCTCGGTAACGCTGCCCTCGATGCCGTCGGGGTCGCGCACGATACGGCCGAGCATCTGAAAGCCGCCGCAGATGCCGACCACATGCCCGCCGCGCTTGCGATGGGCGGCAAGATCACGGTCCCAGCCATTCTCGCGAAATCTCAGGAGATCGCCGATCGTCGACTTCGAGCCGGGAATGACCACCAGCCCAGAGTCCTCCGGCAAGCGCTGGCCGGGCGGCACGAAGACCACCTCGACTTCGCGTTCGGCCTTGAGCGGGTCGAGATCGTCGAAATTGGCGATACGCGAAAGCATCGGCACGGCGACCTTCAGCGCGCGCTTCTCGCCGGACGCGAGGCGCTCAAGCACAACCGAATCCTCCGAGGGCAACCGCGCCGCCGCCTTCAGCCACGGCACGACGCCAAAACAGTGCCAGCCGGTGAACCTCTCGATCGCCTTGATGCCGTCATCGAACAGCGAGACATCGCCGCGGAACTTGTTGATGAGGTAGCCGACGATCATGCGCCGGTCCTCTTCCGGCAGGATCAGATGGGTGCCGGCGATCGAGGCGATGACGCCGCCGCGGTCGATGTCGCCGACGAGGATCACCGGCACGTTGGCGCGCGTGGCAAAGCCCATATTGGCAATGTCGCGGCTCCTGAGATTGATCTCGGCCGGCGAGCCGGCGCCCTCGACGATGACGAGATCGGCGCCTTCGCCGACCTTCGCCCAGGAGTCCAGCACCGCATCCATCAGTTGGCCCTTCAGCGCCTGGTAGTCGCGCGCCCGCGCCTCGCCGAACACCTTGCCCTGCACCACCACTTGCGCACCGGTATCGGTCTGCGGCTTGAGCAGCACCGGGTTCATGTGGACGGAGGGCGCCGCGCCACAGGCGATCGCCTGCAGCCATTGGGCGCGGCCGATCTCGCCGCCGCCGGCACCCGGAATGTCGGCGACGGCTGCGTTGTTCGACATGTTCTGCGGCTTGAACGGCCGCACTTTCAGCCCACGTTTTTTCGCTGCGCGGCCGAGGCCCGCGACC
>NZ_RZTA01000025.1:0-64458 GCF_004023115.1 Mesorhizobium sp. M6A.T.Cr.TU.017.01.1.1 | reverse complement strand
GCCGCCAACGCCTCGACCAGGATCTCGCCGCCGTCGTCCCAAGGACGCCTCATTGGCGTTTGGCGCATTTGCCTCCGCGCCTTGCATGGGACGACGTTCGGCGCAATCGATGCGATCGGCGCAACGACGCCGGTCGACATCCGCGATCGAGCCGTCCTGCTGCTACTCGCCACCACCGGCATTCGCAACGGCGAGCTCCGCGCCATTCAGCTGCAGGATATCGACTGGCGAGCTGGCGAGATTTTTGTCAGGCGCACCAAGGGCAAGCGTGATCGCGTGGCGCCGCTCCTCGAGGAGACCGGCGCCGCGCTCGCCGACTACATCCTGCGCGCGCGACCGAAGGTGGATAGTCCGTATCTGTTCCTGTCCTCACGCCGCCCTTGGGACCGTTCAAGTGCGCGTCGCCTGTTTCGAGGATCGTCCGGAAGCGGTTGCGGCATGGCGGGATCGAATTCGGGTGGGTCGGAGGTGCGCATCTTCTGCGTCACAGCCTTGCCACCCAGCTTGTCAGGCAGCGAAGGCCGATCAACGAGGTCGCCGATCTTCTCGGGCACCAGAGCATCAATACAACGGCGCTGTGCGTAAAGGTCGCGACCTCGCAGCTCGCCGAGGTCGCACTCCCCTTTCCGGGAGGCGTCGCATGACCGCCTTCGCCCGATTCCTCGGTGAGAAGGCCGAGCGGTACATCGAGTTGCGCCACTCCCTCGGCTACGCCTTCAGCAAGCAAGCCGGCACGTTGCGGGCTTTCGTTCGCTACGTTGAGCGCGCTCAGCTCGTTGCCCCCGCCACTCGAACGATGGCGCTGGATTTCGCCTTGTCGTTCGGCGGCGCCGCCAACAGCCGCGTCACTCGCCACGGCGTGCTCCGCCAGTTTTACGAGTATCTCGCCGTCTATGACGTCCGAACCGAGGCCTTGGAGCGCAGAGCTTTCCCCAGATCCAGAGCGATTACGCCTCCGCGTATTCTCACCGACACTGAGTTGGCGTCGCTCATCGACGCATGCGCCCGCATTTCGCCAAGCACCCCTCTCAGAGGGCGGACGATGGCGACGCTGATCGGATTGTTGGCGAGCTCGGGGCTGCGATCGGGCGAAGTGGTCAGGCTTGATCGTTCCGACGTCGATCTGGCCAACGGGGTGCTCCTCGTTCGGAAGAAGAAGTTCCGCAAGGACCGTCTCGTTCCAGTTCACACGACGACCCAAACAGCCCTTCGTCAATATGTGCGTGAGCGCGATGCTGCTTTTCTCACGCCCAAGGACCAGGCCTTCTTCCTCAGCTCCCGAGGCAACCGCCTCTCGGCGACCGGCCTGCAAAAAGGTTTTGCTGAGGCCCGCAAGCTCGCCCATCTTGATGGCGGCAAGCCGTTAAGGCCACACGATCTCAGGCACCGTTTCGCCGTGACCCGCCTCAGCCTCTGGCACCAACAGCGCGCAGACGTTCAGGCGCTGCTCCCGTTGCTCGCCACATATCTCGGTCACGCCAGCTACAGCGATACAGGCTACTACCTCACTGGCTCGGCGGATCTTCTCGCCATTGCGGCGGAGCGCGCCTTCCTCGATGGAGGTGCAGCATGAGCGAACATTTGCTCCTGGCGCCGCTCCTGGAGTCATACTTCGCCGGCGCTTGACCAAGCAGCGCAACGCGACTCCCGCGACCGTGGCCAGCTATCGCGACGCCTTGCGCATGCTGATCCTCTTTGCCGCCGCCCGGTTGCGGAAGAAGCCGGCGGCGTTGACGCTCGAAGATCTCGACCGAGACCTGGTTGTCGCTTTTCTCGACGAGCTCGAGGAGAAGCGGAACAATTGCGTCGCCACGCGCAACGCCCGCTTGGCCGCGATCCGATCTTTCTTCCACCACGTCGCTGCCGCCGACCCGGCGTCCTTCGGTGTCGCCCAACGCGTGCTGACGATTCCCATTAAACGGACGCACATTGAGGTGACGTACCACCTCACCAAGGCCGAAGTGGACACCCTCATCGCGGCACCCGATCAAAGACGCCCCGTGGTTGGCGCGACCGAGCCTTTCTGCTCTTCTTGGCACGGACCGGCGCCCGGGTCTCCGAAGCCACCGGCGTCAACGCAAACGACCTTCAGTTGGAGCGGCCGCACCCGCAAGTGCTGCTGCGCGGCAAAGGGCGCATAGACCGCGTCGTTCCCATTGCTAAGGACCTCGCGCGAGCGCTGACAACCTTGTTGAGCGAGCGCGGGATCGCCCATCACGAACCGCGACCGATATTCGTCGGCGCCCGCAACGAGCGCCTGACTCGTTTCGGAGCGACCCATATCGTGCGGCGTGCGGCCGCCGAGGCCGTGGCTATCAGGCCGGCCTTGGCCGACAAGCCCATATCGCCGCACATCTTCCGGCACTCCCTCGCCATGAAGCTTCTCCAGTCCGGCGTGGACCTTCTGACGATCCAAGCCTGGCTCGGGCACGCACAGGTCGCCACGACCCACCGCTATGCCGCCGCGGATGTCGAGATGATGCGCAATGGACTTGAGAAGGCGGGCGTCGCCGGCGACCACGGCGTGCGTTTCCGACCGAACGACGCCGTTCTGCAACTGCTGAACAGCATCTAAATATTATGTGGCGGAGGCAAGCTGGGGTTTGGCCGGCCTTGCCGGGCGTCAGGGCGGCTCCGCCACATAATCTCGCCCGACGCATAAGAACGGATCGGCCCCCATTGTCTCTCGCACCAGCGCCGCCACTCCCTCCGCACCCTTGCGGAAGTCGACGGGCTTCGTCGCCACCATGACCTTGACCGCACCCGTCGGCCCGATCACGACGTCGCCTTCAGCGCGCGGATCACTGCGGCCACCGTCTTGGTATCGGCGCCCCGGCCGACGCGCATCGCGATGCCGTCGATCTCAAGCTCGATCATGCCGGCATCTCGGGTGGCTTGCCGCTTCCGCTGCTTCGGTGAACGGCTGGCTGCAGGTTCCGCCGCCGCCAAAACCGCCGGCACAAAGGCAGGAGAATCTTGCTGCACCGAAGCGGCCTGTTTGCTCGCTTCGCGGCGCCAGGCGAAGACCTGCTGCGGCCTAAGGCCATACCGACGGGCGACCTCGGAAATGATTGCGTTCGGTTCCAGCGTCTCCGCGATGATCCGCGCCTTGTCATCCACCGACCAGTGACGCCGACCGCCGGCACCGTTGATCACCTCGAAACGCCGAAGCTGCCGCTCCGGGTCAAGCGTAAGGTCAAGTCCAGACACAAGCCGATCTCCGATCCCAATACAGGATCGGCAACCTCACAGATCGCGACCACTCCCGAAAGGTGGTCCGGAAACACCGCTTACCCTGCATGAAGCGTTCGCCAGACTTCACTGAGGAGCTTGCACGAGGCTGCTTGATGGCGACGGCAACGGTTGTGGCTGCGGCGACGAAGTTGATCATGGTGTGCGGATCGCCGACGCCGGCGGCCGCGATATCGAAGCCTGCTGCCTTGACGATGCGGAAGAACAGAAAAACAGGTGACCCTGAATGCCGACGCAGTGCTCAGCGACCACTCGAAGGACCAGGTCGCCCTTTCCCGCGACGTTTATGACGTCGCGCGCAACCAAAGCATCGTTACCTACCCTTTAAAGAACTTTACTGAATCTTTGCGAATGCAGATCGCTGACGATGGTACGTTCACCGCAGGTCTAGCTCAGGGCAGCAAGAGCTAAGACCTCCGCAAAAAGGTCGATCCGAATGTCAAGAAAAGCGCTTATCCTGGTTGAAGGCCATAGGGGCATTGGTTTGTTATACGTCCAAGCAGCCCAGCGTCTTGGTCTGCGTCCAATTACGCTGTCGGCTGATCCATCTCAGTACGACTATCTTGCGGCGCAAGGCATTGAGGGAATTCGTGTCGAGACTGACAATCTCGATGCTCTAACGCACGAATGTTCTCAGTTGTCCTCAAAGTATCACATTGCTGGGATTACCGGTTTCACGGCTCTTGACGAGTCACTCTATGCGAAGGTTGGCAGGCTCTGCCGACACTTCGGTTTACCCGGACCGACTCCCGAATCAATTGAAAGATGCTGTAACAAATTCACGCAACGTCAACTCCTCGCAAACGCGGGCATTCCGATGCCTATGTATCGCTTGGCGACGGATGCGGCGGGCGTAGAAAGATCTGCTGCGGAAATTGGGCTGCCGGTGATTCTTAAGCCAGCCGCAGGCAGCGGTAGCAGCGGTGTCCGATTGTGTCGCGATGGCAACGAGTTAACCGAACACACGGCCTTTTTGTTGGGCGGAAAGCACATTTGGTGGTCTCCGCCGGCCATACTGGTCGAAGAATTCGCGCAAGGTCCCCATTATGTTGCGCATCTAATGGGAAATGAAGTGATTGGGATTGAGGCCGCGGGCTTCGGCCCCCCACCGCATTTTGTATTTCGTGAGGGCACCTTTCCGGCCCCACTGACTAGTGACGAGCATAGACATATGGCCGATGTTTCGCTGAGTTGTTTGGGAGCTCTCGGCCTTGGTTGGGGTCCAACGTGCGTTGAACTGCGGTGTACGAAGCGGGGTCCAGTCGTCATTGAAGTCAATCCACGCATGAGCGGCGGCCCTGAACCGGTTCAACTAGCTTACGGTATCGATCTCATCACCGAGCACATCAAGCTTGTAATAGGCGACCAATGCAATTTGCGCAGAAGTCATTCACACATCTCAGTCTGGCAATCCTTACTTCCTGATCGCGATGGCATTCTCGATTGGATTGATGGTGACAGTCGGGCGGCTGCTGTACCAGGTGTCGCCGAGGCCAAAATATCTATTGAACCAAAGACGCGGATCATCAGGAAAGGAGATCACCGAGACTCCATGGGCTATGTCATCGCCGTTTCACCCAGCCTTGCTCAGACTCAGGCGATACTTCAGCGCGCGGTCGAATTGATCAGTTGGTCGATCATACCATTCCCAACCTCCAGCGGAGAGGAACAATCAGCGGCGCCTCGCCTTTCTCCACCTGCTCAGGCGGCGTCAGCTAAGAGGTGATCGTCGCGGATCACTGATCCCGTCAAAAGCAGGAGAGGGTCGTTTTTCACGGTCTATCGGAAGATCAAGCGGAATGACCGCAAGCGTAAGACGATTGTCTTACGGCGTGCGGTTTTATCCATCCAGCGTTTTCAAAGTTGTTCGTGCATTCGGCGGCTCGACGTTGTGACGAGATGGCTGATGTGGCGCAAGTGTCCTGGACCGTACGCTTCTGAGCTTAGCGCGCCGAACATTTGAGCTTGGCGAAGCCTGCTCGGCACATCGATTGCATGTGAACAAAGTGGGGAGGACGATCAAAGCTCTGTGGGTGCGCCGTCGGCCGCATCCGTTCTATTTTTACCAGCCGAATCGGTGTTCGCGCCGCCAAGTTGTTGTCCAATGGCGCCAGTCTGATGGGTGACGAGTGACCGCTACATTTGTATCAGTTCCGCAATTCGCTCTTCCGTTTCCAAGGACGGAGTACGAGCGCCGTCAATTAAAAGTGTTCGAGGCGATGGAACGCGCCAGACTCGACGCTCTCGTAGTCACCGCACATGGCCACCTTCAATATCTGAGCGGATATGACGGCCGCGGAGGGTATTTTATGCCCTTCCCACTAATAATGGTCCCGGGGCAAAAGGCGACGTTCGTGGTCCGAGAGTACGAATTGGGTGGCGTCCGGCCGGCCAGCTTCGTCCAGGAGATACTTACTTACAGAGAGCAGTTTGATTTCGCACCGGTATGCGCGAACGCGATTCGCCGATACGGGTTGAAGAGGCCGAGAATTGGCCTTGAACTTGGCTGCTGGGATCTTGCGCCTGCGGATGTAAGTGCGATTCAGATTCTACTTCCTGATGTAATATTCGTCGACGCGACTCCCATTGTAGCCGCCGTTGCAGCTGTAAAATCGGCGTTGGAAATAGAAGTCATGCGTTTCACAATGGAAATGACCGATGTGGCCGTTCGAACATTCCAGAAGTCTTTGCAGGAGTGCATAACGGAAAAGGAAATGGCTGCGATCATTGATTGCAATGTCGAGCAAGTCGGCGGCGTTGTGCAAGCAGCCTCCTCAACTATACTCTTTGGCGAACGGACGAAGCTTTCGCATGGGACGCCGACCCAACACCCGATAAAAAACAATGAGCCCGCATTCATCGAAATTGGTGGTCATAAGAACGGGTACGCCTGCGGGCTCGTCCGAAGCGCCCTACTTGGTCGACATGCTGAGACTGAACTACTGCACAACCTCTCTATGGAAGTATTGGATGCGGTTATTTCTGCGATCAAACCGGGTGCGACTGCCGGCGAAGTCGATTCTGCTGGTCGAGAGGCACTAAAGCAACTTGGGCGCACGGAGTTTCTCAACCACCGGGTCGGCTATCAATCAGGCATCAGATGGTCGGAGCGCGGCAACATTAGCCTTGAACCCGGTGCTACGGACACACTCGAGCCCAACATGACCTTGCATATGCCAATCATCCTTTGCGGAGAAAGTGGGTACCTGATTGGAACCAGCGAGAGCGTCCTAGTGACGGAGCGAGGCGCGGAAATACTGAGCCATACGCCTCACACTCTGTACCGTGCATAAGTGGCGGATAGCGCGGCGCGTCAGTTCCTCGTCCGGAGACAAGCTGCTTGAGCAAACGAGCATGATCCTGATGCAAATTCAGCTCACTGAGGCGGAACGACCAACTCGGTGGCAGCTCCCTCTGGAGAAGTGACCATTGGCATTCCGTCCGGCGCCGTGCTTAGTAGCTCGCTGCTTGAATCAGTAAGAATCTGCCGATGATCTCCCTTAAGATGGTCGAGGGCATGACGGGGCCGCTGGAGGCGTGGATGGCTGCTTGCCGTTTCAATCGGTCAGTCCGGAAGGCAGAGACGGCTGGAGAGCGTTCATCTTTCGGGTTGAGGCAAGGACAAGGGACCGGACAATTACGGGATCAATGAATTCCACCGTTCGGATCTGCCCTTGAGAGGCTTCTTTCTGAATGGCGGACGGGGTAAGGATGAATGCGCCTTCTTGCATGACCATATTGATGATCGTAGAAAGGGAGGTCGACTTCGAACCTTACGTCGAGCGCGCAACGGTGTCGCTGCGCAAGCTGATCCCAGAGTCCTCAGGACATTAATCGAGAGCGGAAAAGCCCCCCTTCTTGACGGGCTGAGACCAAGTGCCAGTTGCCTGCCGCTCCTCCGCGCATGGCTGAGCCGGATCGATCTGTATTCAAGATAGTTTTGATCGACATTCCATATTTGACCGGGCGTGACTATCGCGTTGAAACTGCAGAAGCGAGCCTCTGGTCCGGATGTAGGCTGGTATCGCACTGAATTCAGCCGAGCGGAGCGCGCTATGTCCCACCCCACGAGCTATGAGCTCTTTATAAACGGTAGATGGCGAGCCGCTAGCAACAGAGCCACGTTGCCCGTGATTAACCCCGCGACGGAAAAGGCATTTGGCTCTGTGGCCTCGGCGACGGTGTCGGATCTGGACGAGGCCCTCGCTTCGGCAGAGCGCAGCCGCAAGGCTTGGTCCTCCCGGCCTGTAAAAGAGCGCGGCGAAATCCTTGTGGCAGCCGCCAGGACTCTCGCCACAAAGGCCGGCGAGGCAGCGAAGGATTTGTCAGTTGAACAGGGAAAGACGATTGCCGAGGCCACAGGTGAGTACGCGCGCGCGGTCGAAACGCTGGAGTGGAACGGCATCCACGCCGAAGAGTTCTCGGCCCCGATTCCCTTGGGCCCGAACAGGATGATCGTCCCGGAGCCCCTCGGTGTCGTTGCTGCCTTTACGCCTTGGAACTATCCCGCCGTACTCATCGCCCGCAAGCTCGCTCCCGCGCTGGCAGCAGGCTGCCCAGTGATTCTTAAAGGTGCGGAGGAGACGCCGAGCGCCGCCGTTCATATCGTCGAAGCCTTGCGCCATGCGGGTGTCCCGGATGGCGTGGTCAATCTCGTCTTTGGTGTGCCGGTGCATATTTCGCGGCATCTCCTCAGTTCCTCGATCGTGAAGGTCTTGACTTTCACGGGCTCTACGGCAGTCGGAAAACAGCTGGCCACCCTCGCCGCGAATAATTTGCAGCGCTGCGTCCTGGAACTGGGTGGACACTCCCCCGTCGTTGTGTGCGCGGATGCGGACCTCGCACAGGCGGTCCCGGCGATATCGGAATACAAGTTCGAGTGCGCGGGCCAGAGCTGCAACGCGCCGAGCAGGATTCTCGTCGACCGGTCTCTCTATGAGGAATTCCTGTCCCGAATGACGGAAGCCGCCCGCAAAATCAAAATCGGTCCCCCGGATGACCCCGCGACGGAGATGGGTCCTATGGCGAACGCGCGGCGAATTGATGCCATGCAGCGTCTGGTCCAGGATGCGGTCGATCGCGGCGCCCGCATCGAGACTGGTGGCAGCCGCCTCGACCAGCCCGGTTTTTACTGGCCCCCGACCATCCTGACAGGAGTGCCAAAAGATGCCAAAGTGCTTCATGACGAGCCGTTCGGACCGATCCTGACCGTGGCGCCGTTCGACACTATGGAGGAGGCGATCGAAGAAGCCAACGCCACTGAGTATGGCTTGGCCGCCTACTTCTTCACCGGCGCCGCTAATGCGAAACGGGCACTGATCGATGGCCTCTCGGCGGGGGCTGTCAGTGTGAATTACCTGAAAGGGGTTTCGGCAGATTCGCCGTATGGAGGCATTAAACAGAGCGGCTATGGCTACGAAGGGGGTGAGCAGGGTGTGCGGAGTTTCCAAAGCCTGAAAATGGTCAACGGCCTCGGCTCATATGGATGAGATCCAGTGGGAAATAGATCGCGGATCGTCGCCGGCACGGACATCTCAAGGAGCGTCGCTGACGCTCTTCAGTATATCTCATACTACCATCCTCCAGATTACATTCGGTCTCTATCGCAGGCATATGCGCGCGAACAGAGCCCGTCGGCGAAAAATGCTATCGGGCAGATTTTGCTGAACTCGCGAATGGCGGGCTTCGGACGGCGCCCAATCTGCCAGGACACCGGTCTTGTGGTGGTCTTTGCAAAGGTCGGCATGGGCGTCCGCATTAAATCAGCGGCGAGTTTCGCCGAACTCGTGAATAGAGGCGTCCGCCAAGCATATCTCGACCCCGACAATCCCCTCCGACCATCCATCGTCTCGGATCCACTTGCCGGGCGGGTGAACACGCGTGACAACACGCCGGCAGTCGTCCACGTGGACCTCGTGCCTGGTAACCAGATTGAAATCACCATAGCAGCGAAAGGCGGCGGGTCCGAAAACAAGACGCGTTTTACCACCCTTAATCCCAGCGCTTCTGTTGCCGACTGGGTTGTCAACACCGTTTCGACCCTTGGCAGCGGATGGTGCCCACCTGGCCTGATCTCGGTCGGCATCGGTGGCAGCTCTGAAAAGGCTATGCTTCTAGCCAAGGAGGCCATGAACGAACCCATCGACATGTCGGAACTGATCGCCAGGGGGGCATCTAGTGCGGAGGAGGCACTCCGGATTGAGCTTTATGAGCGAATTAACGGGCTAGGCATTGGCGCTCAGGGCCTAGGTGGCCTGACAACAGTCGTGGACGTCAAGGTTGCAACCTATCCTACCCACGCCGCATCCAAACCAGTCGCACTCATTCCGCAATGCGCCGCCAACCGGCACCTGACGTTTACATTGGACGGCACAGGGCCGGTCCAACTCCAACCGCCCGACCTTTCTGAATGGCCACGGATCGGAAATGAAGACTTGCACAGTGGAGACGTCCGGCGGGTGAACCTCGACGCGCTCACACGGGAAGAGACGGCATCATGGCGCTGCGGGGAAACTCTCCTTCTGTCCGGAAAGATGCTGACGGGCCGTGATGCCGCCCACAAGCGAATGATCGATTTGATCGATGCCGGCGAACCGCTTCCCGTCGATCTGCGAGGACGCGTGATCTACTTCGTCGGACCCGTGCGCGCGGTGAGGGATGAGGTCGTCGGGCCGGCTGGCCCAACAACCTCCAGTCGGATGGACAGTTTTGCTGAGAAGATGCTCGCCGCGACGGGGCTATTGGCGATGGTCGGCAAAGCGGAGAGGGACCCAGCGGCCATCGAGTCGATCGTCAGACACAAGGCTCCTTATCTCGTCGCAGTGGGCGGTGCTGCCTACCTGATTTCAAAATCGATCAAGGCGGCGCGGATCGTTGCCTTTGAAGACCTGGGCATGGAAGCCATCTATGAGTTCGAGGTTCAGGACATGCCTGTCATCATGGCTGTCGATGTTGAGGGAAACTCTATTCATAATTCCGGGCCAATCGAGTGGCGTAAGCGCATGGCCGCCGATACGATCGCCCGCAACATCGGCGTTTGATCATTCCCGTTAGGCCAAGTCCTGTGTCGGCTACGCATAGACTATCAAAGGGCAGCGAGAAGCTTTGTTTTTGTATCGGGCAAGCTGTGCGCATGGGCTTATGCCTACACCAGCATCGCCTGCGACGAAGGCAACGCTGGGCTGGCACGACCGGACCATAGATGCAATTTGCGGCAGACCCTCGTCAGACTAAACGTAAAGCCATACTCAGCCCGGCAACCCCATGAAGTCGAAACTCAACACAGTTCGCCTGGACGCTTGGGACCTTCGGATCCTCGCGGAGCTTCAGACAGACGGTCGGATATCGAAGAGCGAATTGGCGAAGCGCGTTCACCTCTCCGCGTCGGCTTGCTCGGAGCGGCTCCGCATACTCGAAACAGCAGGGATTATCGAAGGCTATTGCGCGCGGCTGAGTCCATCCCTCACCGGGGGCGTGATTTTCGTAATGGTGGAGGTCGTGCTGGATCGTCACCGCCTCGAAGACCAAAGACACTTTGAGACGGCAATTCAAGGCATCTCCGAAATTTTGGACTGCTGGGCGATCGGGGGCCGGGTAGATTACCTGATGCGCGTTGCAGCTCCTTCTATGGCTGCCTACCAGGAATTCATGGAGGGTTTGTTACAGGTTGGACTCGGGATCGGTCAATATTACAGCCTCATAGTGACGAAATCCGTAAAATCCAATTCGCCCATTCCCTTGTCCGCGCCAAGACAACGCTGAGTTGTCCGTGTTTTCCACGGAAATTGACGCAACTTCCGTGATTTCATCGGCCGCGGACGTACATTGCCGTGGAACGTGAAGTGTGTCCGTCGGTATAGTAGCTCTCGACGAGCGGGACTGAGTGTTCTCCGCCGGGCAATAAACGGGAGAGCGACAATGAGCCTGACCAATCTGGGAACCAAGCAAGTCCAAGAAAAGGATCGGAGCTTCGTCTTTCATCCGTCCACGCACTTGGCAAAACACAGCCGCGGCGAGACGCCAAACCGGATCATGGCCGGAGCGGAAGGCGTCTACATCTGGGATACTGAAGGCCGAAAGAGCCTCGACGGTTTCGGTGGGCTCTACTGCGTCAACATGGGATATGGATGCACGGAGATTGCTGACGCCATTGCCAAGCAAGCGCACGACTTACCGTTCGCTCATGTCTATGCCAGCCAAGGCACGGAGCCCGTTGCCCGCTTAGCGGAGGCCGTGGTGGAATATTTCGGGCAGAACATGCAAAGAGTTTATTTTGGCCTCTCCGGTTCCGACGCCAACGAGACCAATATCAAGCTCGTCTGGTATTATAACAACGTTCTCGGGCGTCCCGAAAAGAAGAAGATCATTTCGCGACATCGCGGTTATCACGGTTCCGGCCTGGTCACTGGAAGCCTGACAGGTCTTCCGTTTTTTCATAAGTTTTTCGACCTGCCTTTGAATCTGGTACGCCACACAACGACCCCACATTACTATCGGCAGGCGCATGAGGGCGAAACCGAAGAAGCCTTTTCCAAACGCTGCGCCGACGAACTCGAGGCCCTTGTTCTTGCCGAGGGTCCGGAAACTGTTGCGGCCTTTATCGGAGAACCGGCACTTGGGACTGGCGGCATCGTTCCGCCCCCAAGGGGGTACTGGGCGGCTATTCAAGAGGTGCTGGATAGGCATGATATCCTGCTGATCGCCGATGAAGTCGTTTGTGGCTTCGCGCGAACCGGCGAGAAATTCGGCTCGCACCTCTATGGGATGCGCCCGGATTTCGTCACCATCGCCAAGGGCGTTAGTTCCGCCTACCTCCCAATTTCCGGGTCAATCATTGGCGACCGCGTCTGGTCTGTCCTGGAAGAAGGAACCGAGAAGAATGGACCTCTCGGCCATGGCTGGACATATTCAGGGCATACGCTTTGCGCGGCGGCCGCACTTGCCAACATTCAAGTACTTAAGGAAAGAAAGATCCTGGAGCATGTCCAGGATGTCGGGCCGTATTGGCTTTCCCGCATGAAAGCCGAATTGGAGGGACATCCCATTGTCGGCGAAGTTCGCGGCGTTGGAATCCTGTCAGCAGTAGAGCTGATGCGGGATCCCAAGGCGCGCGTACCGTTCGAGCCCGAGCTGCAGGTCGGCGCGCGTGCCGCCGCTGCTCTGCTTGAAAACGGTGTTATCGGCCGCGCCATGCCGCATGGCGATATCCTCGGCTTTGCACCGCCACTGATCATCACCCGGGCCGAAATCGACATCATCGTCGATGCGACGGCGAAGTCAGTTGACACGACGTACCGCGCCTTGAAGGCGGAAGGCGCCGTATAATCTTCGTGAGCGCCAAACGACTTGTTTTGCTGCTGTCGTCCGGTCCTCCCATTTGACCGCTGGCGTTGCGCGGCGAGCCCTGCCGGTGTACCTCCCCGCCGGCAGGGAGTATTTCTGAGACGTAGCAGGTCCACCATCGCGCCAGTGAATTTATTTTGAAGAGAACAATATCATCCAAAGAGACGCTTGTGATGCCGAGCACCTGGACTTGCTGCCGCCTGCAAGCAAGTTGCCGAAGACCCAAGGAACGTTCTGACAAGGGCAGACATGCAATCTGTCTTCGAAAGATTTTTGGAACAGCTTTCGGAAGGCGTCGATGAGGTCGATTTCCACAACGCCTTGGCCTATGTGAGCTCACAACTCGACCTGCTCGCTTTCGCCTATCTCTCGCTGCCGCCGCGGCCAGGTGGCAAGCCCACGCTGATCTCCAACTATCCGGCGCCCTGGACTGCGCGCTATCTTGTACCAGAGCATCGATCCCTTCGTCGTGCGTGCCCGCTTCGGCGGATGCTCGTTTCGATGGGACCCTGCACTGGATGTTGAGCCATCGGTAGCTGAGCAGAGGGTCTTTGACGAAGCGGCGCAATTCGGCATCTGCTGTGGTTTGACGATCCCCATCATCGATCTCCGAGGCAATTTTGCTGCAATGACCTTTGCCGGGGACAAGCGCGATGCTGCATTTATCCGCGCCGCGGAACGCTATGAAGACGATCTCCCTTACGTTGCGACCCGTTTTCACATGTTCGTTCGACGAAAACTGTCGGCTGACCGGATCGTTGACGGTGTGCGTTTGACGGCACGCGAATACGAGTGCGCGCAATGGGCAGCATGTGGCAAGACGGCCTGGGAGATCGGCTGCATTCTTGGGATCACGCGCCGCACGGCCGCGTTTCATCTCGATAACGCAGAAGCCAATTGGTTGCGCGTCTCACCAATTCGAAATCCTCGCCTCACTGACATTCTCACCCTGTGCAACTGGACAGGCTGCGCAAGCGTCGAGCTTCGCCTCCACTGCCGGGGAAAGTTTCCCCAACGAGGAGGCCTTGATGATCCAACTGATTGCACCAGACAGCTACGAGGACTTTGCCGACGACCTGCATTCCATGCATCGCCTGCGTTACCGGGTGTTCAAAGTGAGGCTCGACTGGCAGGTGAAAGGAAATGGCGGCTATGAGATTGATTCATTTGACGCGTTCAGACCGCACTACCTGTTGCTGCGGGGTTTCGAGGGTCGGCTGGACGGTTGCGTGCGCCTTTTGCCCACGACGGGCGCGACGATGCTTCGCGACACCTTTCCCATACTGTTGGAAGGAAAGACGGCGCCTGAGCATCCGAACGCATGGGAAAGCAGCCGCTTCGCGCTCGATATTGGTTCGTCGGCACCGAAGGGAGCGGGTGGCATTGCAATCGCCACCTACGAACTCTTCGCCGGCATGATCGAGTTAGGTCTCTCGCGCCAGCTCAGTCATATTGTAACGGTCACCGACTTGCGCATGGAGCGCATCCTTCGTCGCGCCGGCTGGCCGCTTGAGCGGATTGGAGAGCCGCACACCATTGGCGTCACCCGCGCGCTAGCCGGTTTAGAAGTGTCGGATAAGATGCTCCAGGCGGTGCGGCAAACGGTGGCATTGGCGGTCCGGTGCTGTGGGCGCCGGTGCTTCGCCGGGTAGCATGATCACGCGGCGGGGAGCACAGTCATGCCCATATCTGTCGCGCCAGATGCCGATCAGGAGTGGCAGGATCGCTGCTCCTATGGCTGCACTGCTCAATTGACGTCGAATGGCTGGGCCTGGGAGTTCTTGCGTCGCAATCCGGCATTCCGGCGTGATCTGGCCGCTGCCCTCTAGCAGGCCAATACACTGTCTCGCGGAGCCCTTATTGACGTGATCGCTTCGGCCGGCGATCTTTCGCGCTGCGGTGTTTTGTTTCGCCCAGTCTTACGCACGAACTGCGGTCGTGTTCTGGTGTCCGCGCCGGTGCGCAAATGTATAGCCGGTCGTCGCGAAACAGCCCTCTGTATCGCCAACCGCGTCGCCGTTCGACCTGACGGCATGGTCATGCCGAGCAACAGTTCTACTGGGATCCTATGAGCATCAGCACGTCCATCTTCGCAAGGCGGAGCATACCCTCCAGCTCGCAGTTTCCGGAGCGGATATCCTGCGGCCCGCTTGCCTGCGTGCTGAGCTGGCCCGCGCATTCGCTTGTGGGCGCTCGAATGCCTCAATACCCTTTGTCTCGATGGAGAAATGTCCGGCCGCTTGGTTCCGCCTGAAAGAGTCTTATTTCTTCGCTCGACGCTCGAGCATCCCACCGCGACATTGCTGAAGCGCTGATCGGCGAAGGGCGCGTCCGGGCCAATGGAAGGATCCTGGCGATCATTAGCGCGATGGAAATCCGCAGCGCTGGCGTTCGTGGCCGCGCGCTGATGAATGGCGGGACCGGGACTTCCTCGTCTAAAATGGCGTCGCGACTCGCTTTGCAGTTCAGCCTTCGAACAGTTGCCTGCAACCGGTATGTCACCATCCAATTAGCGCGGTCGATATGGCTGCGGACTGCCTTGCGGGCGCGGACTGGTTCAAGGATCGGGTCGATGCCGAGAACGAGATTGGCCATTTCTTCGACGCTGAGATTGTCGGCGCAGGCGTCGCGGATGCACAGGTAAATGGTGCGATGTTGCCTGTCGTAGCTCGTGATGCTATCTGACCAGGGGGACTTCGTCGCACAGAGTTGAGCTTCGGGTCTCATCTGTTCCCGTTGATCGATTCATGGCTGCTGCGAACCTCGCCAGTTAACCGCTAACCCAAGCAATATATGCCAAAATGGGATAATTCGAAACGAGATTAGTCGCTGAGCCGGTCTTTCCTTGACCGGTTCCCCTAATGCCCAGATCTCTTCGGTCCCCCGCCACCAGCGGTTTCTGGCCCAGCTAATATCGCTGCGCAAGGCAAAAGGCCTGACCCAGGAGCAGGTGGCCGAAAAGCTTGGCCGTACGCAATCCTTCGTGGCCAAGTACGAGGGCGGAGAGCGCCGTCTCGATGTCATTGAGTTTCTCCATGTAACTGCGGTGTTTGACGCTGACCCGTGCGATATTCTGTCCAGCCTCGTCATAGTAGGCGCCTGCGCGCCTTAAGACGCGCCGAGTGGTCATGAACCGAGCCCTTTTCTTCGGCAGGCTCAGGCGGTCTCGGCCATCCCGCTCGTCCCTGACGTGGGGCAGCCTTACTGAAACAACGGGGCGCCCGACGGACCTTACTTCGTGCTGGAGCATCCGCAGTCGCCGCGCGCCCTTCGGCGAATGGCCCAGTCCGAGTGGAATGATCCTCGCGATCACATGCGCGATCGCATCCGCCGCCTCTTGTAACAGCGCGACCGCGTGGGCGCTCCGGGTCCCTCTTCGTCCCGGCCCTCGGATGCGGTCCGCCTTCTACGGCGGGCCTTCCCGGTCGCTTTCGCCGCCCACCCCGCCTCTGGCCTGATTCCGGGGGGAGGGCGTGATTGGCGTGCGGAGGACTAGACAATGCGTGCAAATAACAAGCGTTCCGGCAGCCGAGAGGCTGGCGCGGGCAAGGGCGGGCCTCAGCCGCCAGCATCTCAGGAGATCACAAACCGCATCATTGCCGAACTCGAGCGCGGCACCGTTCCCGTGGGGGGCAAGCCCATGCGAAGAATGTCGCTTGGCGGCCAACCGCAGGCTCTGTCTGAACGCCCATCTTGCGTCTAGATCGTTAGCATATGCAAACTGAATTTGACGTAGGCTGCGCGGCCATCAATCCTCACGAACACCCCGCAGATAGGCGTCCCAATTTTGTAAAAGGGCTTGAACGTCTACGCCGCAAATGCGGTAGCAGCATGCAAGACTGAAATTTTGAGCGAGCTTATGATAGAACCTGAATTGCCTGCACCTCTCGACAACGTTCAGGCACTTCGAGGTGATGCGGTCGATCGAGCACACTCGAACTCACGGACGGCAGTACCTCAAGGGCCTCGCTTCCGATCCGCGCGAACTCCGGCCGGGATGAGGGTTTCGCCGGACCGGCCGACCACGTTTGAGCGCAGAGACAAGGCTGCCGACATGATGCGCTCACATTAATTGACATGAACAGCGGCACCTCCCGCTTCGGAGAGGCGCTGTTCACATCGACGGTCGTGGTGCTGCATCGCGGGCGGATTGTCTGTAAGCGTTGAGCCGCACCTGACACATACGTCCTGATCCGTCACGAAGACTTACGCCGGCGCGATACGACGCGGACGTGAAGAGAGCTAGTCTTAGCCGTCCGCAGGAATGAGCAGACCGTATTCCGTTATTTGCAGAGGCCGTCTTGGCGGATTTACGAATCTTCTGGTACTCCGCGACGCAAGTCCGACGTTTGCAGCCTGACGTTGTGTTATGTCTTTGCTGTTTAGAGGACGACGTGCCTTCTACCGTCGCGGGAACAGTGCTGAATTCGGGGCGGTAAATTGAGTCTTTGGTATCTGGATTATAATGGGGATGCTTGGGAAGGCATTTGCAACGTTCTCCTCGGCACGAAATACGGGACGGATTATCAGCCCATCGGCGACAAGGGTGGCGATCTAGGATTGGACGGGCTCAATCTACGAGCCGGTACGGCATACCAGGCGTACGGGCAGGAGCCTGAAAACAAGGATCCAGTATCCGGCGTTCGCAAAAAGATCGGAACTGACCTCAAGAAGCTGCAACTGAACGAAAGCGAAATAGCCGCGATCATTGGTAGTAAGAAGCTTCGGAACTGGGCCCTGCTCCTTAACAAGGAAATTCCCCACAACGACCTGCATCGATACGCAAAGCAAAAAGAGACAGAGGTCAAATCGTGGGGCCTTTCCATCATAGATCCGGACTTTCAAGTATCCATTCAGACACCATCGTTTCTTGAGACGGAATGGCTGGAGTATCAAAAACGGCGCGACGACAGGATAGAAGTCACGGTTGAGGATCAGCCCGTCCCCGCGCTCGTCGTTTTGCGACAAAATGAAAATTTTAAACTCGTCTATGAAAAGTTCCGTGTCATTACGGACAATGATGAGGAGGCTGAGCAACTTGCCTATTTCGAATTGAAAAACTTTCTGGAAAATTCGATTCAGCTCAGCGAAATCCAACGCCGAGAACCTGACTTCTTCAGCCAAATTGAGGAAATTCGTTCAGACATCGAAAATGATGCCGAGCAGGGCAGCATCGCGGTCGGCTCCTGGAACTCATTCTCCCACGTTAAAACGACGCTCGAGGCCCGTCTCAACGCTGTCGTAGGCAGCCGTCTCGGCACCAAGACGCTGAGCAGGATCAGGAAGTTTACGATTGCAGACTGGCTGGTTCGCTGCCCTTTGAGGTTTAAGAGGAAAAGGTCGCTGCAGTGAACCCTGCCGAAAAGATCGAAATCGAGTTCACCCAGCGACCCGTCGATGTGCCCGCCGACCTAAGGCTCTATCGGCGGCTAGCCATGGTCTGCATCTCCGTGTCGGAATGCTGCCGCGCCGGCTCCGCATCGTTCAAGCAGCTTCATTTTATCAATTCGCTATTCATAAACGAGGATTTCCGAGGTCCGTACATGGAGTTCAGATCGGTCAGATTTTCGCCAAGGATCCTTGCGCCGTCGGCCGACCCCTACCTGAACCGATGTGTGAACTATGCCATGGGAGCGGGTCTCCTCGATCAGAAGGACGTTCAGCGTGGCTTTAGGGTGGAACTGACCGATAAGGGAACGGACTTTGTGAAAAGCCTCAGGAGCCAACAACTGGCGCTGGACGTATTTGCACTGGCCAGGGAAGTAGGCAGGATCTCTGAGAACGAAGTTCAGACCGTCATGAGGGAGGGCATCTAAATGCATCTCAGATATAGTCGAGTACGCCTCGAGGCGAAGCTTTTCAACGGTAAGCTCGCCTCATGCGAGGTCGAACTTCGTCCCGGCGCAAACCTCATCCTGACGGACAGCAACACACAAGGCAAAAGCACGCTCGTCAACGCTCTCGCGGTCGGGCTAGGATTAGACGATCTCGTGAAAGGCAATGTTGCCGCTCTGGTAAAGGACACATTGAGGGGCGCACAAGGGGATCAAAGGATTGTCGAAGCGGCAATTCTCCTCGAGATTGCCAACGCTTCTAATGAACTCTTGACCGTCCGTCGATCCGTCAAACCGGAATTGTCACGCGGGATGCTGGTTCGGCGCGGGCCGCTCAGCCAATGGAGCGAGGCCGGATTGGAGGAATATTATTTGGGGTCAGGATCTTACACGGACACTAGAGGTTTCCACCGTTTGCTCTCCGAGTTCATCGGCTTCCCGGAGGTTCAAGTTATCTCTCAAGACGACGGCGTGATGCGGCTTTACCTGGAATACATATTCTCCGCGATTTTCATCGAACAAAAGCGCGGATGGGCGGATATCATGGCGAACATGCCTTATTATCGGGTCCGTGATCCCAAGAAATCCACCATCGCCGAACTTCTGGGACTCGACTACATCAGGAACAATCTGCAACGGAATGCCCTTAGGCTGGACGAGCAACGGCTGAAGGCGCGCTACGACACCGGAATCGCCATTCTTAGACGTCACGTAAACGGCAGACAGTTTTCAATTAAGGGTATTCCCTCGGACATCGGCGTAGGTTCATTCAGCCCGCAGATATTCAGAGTGACGGAGGGAGAAAAACAGCAATCCCTGGCAGATTTGCTGTCAGCCGCTGAGGCAGATCTCGCCAGCAAAATCGCACTAGCCGATCTTACGCCTCCAGATCCTAGCCTGCAAAGTCGGATAGACGAGATCTCAAAAAGGATCACAGCGTTGGTCACCAGGAAGAGCGAGCTCGACAACGCGATAGCGGCCATTCGCGGCAACGTTCGTCGTTATCAGCAGCGTCTGGAGGTGCTCGCACGGGACCTGCAAAAGAACAAGGAGGAGCTGAAAATCCGCCGGTTGTTCAATCGGGACGAATGGGCGATCACAAGTGCGTGCCCGGTTTGCGAGCAGTCGATCGATGGCACGCTACTGTCGCAGATGCGCAGCTTTCCGACCATGTCAATCGATGAAAATGTCGAATACATTACCGACCAGCGAAACCTCTTGCAGGACATCATTAGCGTCGAGATCGCCAGGCGTGAGCGTCACCAAGTCGAATCAGAGCAGCTTGGAAACGAAATCAGTATTGCTCTGACCCAGCAGTCGGAAATCCAAAAAAGCCTGGCTGGTGCAATTCCATCGGAACTAATGGCGCGTGCCCGCGACATCGCGCGAATAGAGAACGCGATAGGGAGCTATCGCGATCTGCTCGACCAGACTAGCAGCGAGCTTGCCGCTCTTCTGAACATTTGGAACGAGTATCTTGACGTTGCTGGAAAGCTTTCGAAACTGAGGAGTGACCTGAGCGCTGACGACCAAAGCCTTCTACGGCAATTCCAAAGAACGTTCAGAGATTATCTCGGGCGCCTAGGTTTCAATTCTTTCGAGATCGGCTCCATGGTGATCGATGAGGGCTCTTTCATGCCGAGAGTCATCGTAAACGATCGTGACCGGCGGGTTCGGGCCGATTTCGGGACCTCGGCTAGTGACTGGATCCGCATCATAACGGCCTTCGTGCTCGCCCTTCACGCCAGCCGTGATAACTCCCAGAAAAGCAACCATCCGAATCTGACTGTTTTCGACGAGCCTGCCCAGCAGAACATCGACCGACAAGATTACCTCAAGTTCTTCGATATCGTCGCAGACGTTTGCAGGAAGGGGGGGCAGGTTATCGTTGCCGCGACTGACAAGGATCACGCGGTTCGGGCGAGGGCACAAGGCCTTCACATGCACGTCATCGATTTCGGTTCAGAGTATATTCTGCGATAGAGCTTCATCGCCTCCTCGTGCCTTTTGCTAACGGCCCACAGTGCGCCAAGTATCATTCTGCGCAGTATCCGCATCACGAGGATTGCTGGCGCGGCGCTTCATCGACGAGGGGCTGCGGGCTACATCACTCCGAAACGGCAGTCGTTCAGCCGTTCATGGGGGAGCCCGGGAGCGGCTGCCATATTCTCGACGATACCGCGTATCTGTGCCGCAGTAGGGTTCGGCTCGGCTTGTGAGCAAAAGCCTACCGCCCCCGAGATGCAAGGGCTCGCCTAACCCGTGTCGTTCATCCAAGGGCTCGGCATCACCGCCTAGGTCATTGGCGGCAAGCATTTCGGTGCAGGCGACGTTTGGGGCCTTGCGGCGCGTGCGGGTCGCTGACTTGAGGTGATGTGAGCCCGGCGGCCCACCTCGTCGAGGTTAGTCACCGAAATAACGCGCTGACCGGTGGCGAGCGGACTGACCGAAGACGTATCCACATTCTGACTTCGCCGAAAGAATGATACGGGCCATCCCCGAGGTCGGCACCGGATCGTTGCGCTCGACCCAGGCGTGAAAGATATCATCGCGAAAGGAGGCTTTGGAGTCGAACCTCAGATCCCCGACATTACGCCGACGACTCAACAGGGGTGTGAATAGATCGAGATGTAGTTCGCTGTTGGCTGGTGATGAACCTCGTTGTAGATGCTGCATCGTGAGATCGGAAGCTGTAAGTCCCAAGGAACTCGCCTGGTTCGATCGGGCCGATCCTATCGCCGTTCGGGCCGGATGATAGAATGCCTGCCGTTCGTACCCAAGATCGTTCTCGTTTCCCAAGGCGTCTTTGATGCGCTCGCCGATCGGTTCCCATTCGAGTACGTGGTCCCGGCCTTGGAATGCGTGAACCGGGTTGGTTGGAGCGAAACGTAAGTCAACTAACGAACCCACGCATATTGGTAGGTATGACGAGGTTGAGAACTAGCTATGTTCTCTCACGGAGAACAAGTTGTGGAATGAGCCATTGAACCTCGTCCCCTAGAAGCGCTTTGCCGATCCCACCGATGCGCTCCTTAGTGGGGATGCCGGTTATCAGAGGACGCGAAGTGGCGAAAGTATACTTGGATTTGGTCGAGGCCTCAATGGCACCTCCGTGAGGAGGAGGTTTGGGGCGAGAACAGTGGGCCTCGTAGCTGAGCGCTCGGTCAACACGCCGCCGACTTTCGTTGAAGTAATTGCTGGTGAATCGCGTCCGGAAGCTCAACGCTGCCCATCAGCTCCAAACTCAGGATTAAGAAGGTACACACGATGGTCGATAGGGTTTTTGATCGCAGTAACGCTCTCTATGTGAAGACAGTTCCCGGAAAAGGGCGTGGTTTATTCGCCAATATTAATTTTAAGATTGGAGATTTAATTGAGCGAGCTCCAACGTGGGAATTTGACGATCGACAAGCAAATGTCATAGATCTCACAGGGGTACTTCAATATTACTTCGTTCGGGGCGACAAAAATCAAAAAATTGGTCCTTTGGCGCGCTATGTTGTTTTTGGACTCGCGTCGTTGGTAAATCATTCTGTGAACCCTAATTCAGAAACGGTTTGGGCTGATGAAGAATCCGGCGCATGGGCCAGCCTTGTAGCAATTAGAGACATAAAGGCGGACGAGGAAATAACACAAACATACACGAACATCTCTGATTATCCGAAGACTATTAAGTTCGTTGAATGATGTGCGACAGCCAGAACGAAGAGGTCATATTTGGCAAAACTCGGAAAAACATCCTTAATTTACTTGTAGAAAACAACGAAGGTTCAATGTGGAGAATAGCATGTCAGACATTTTTGCCTATGACGAGAGTAGGGCTTCCACATATGAAAAATTTACCAGCTTATTAGGGAAAGTTGCGGAGGCAGACGAAACTGCTGCCCTCCTCGAGCAACTTTCCAGAGGAGGAGGGGCTCTTGAGCTCGGTATTGGCAATGGGCGCGTAGCGGTGCCGTTGAGCGAGCGGGGAGTCAGGGTCGAAGGCATCGACAATTCAGAAAGCATGTTAAAACTTCTCGCCAAACGTACTGATGTGATCAAAGCCTGGAAGGGGGACATTTCCGATTTCAGCTCAGAACAACGCTACGATCTGGTCTATTGTGTTTATGGCACATTCACCCTGCTCTCCACGCGCGAAGAGCAAATAGCCTGCCTTCGATCGGCTGCGGAGGCGCTAACAGAGAAGGGGGTTGTGGTAATAGAAGTTCGTGTTCCACCCTTGGACGGTTTTGTCGGCGGCCAGAAAACTACTACGATGTACGTTGATCATGAGAATACCTTTGTCAATGCGGTACTCCATGACCCAGTAAACCAGAACTTGACTTCAACCATCCTCTGGTTTTCTGGTACATCCGTCAGACGTTTACCACAACGCGTTCGGTACGTTTATCACCAGGAGCTCGATACAATGGCCGAATGCGTTGGGCTGGAGCTGGCGGAGCGTTGGGGAGATTGGGCGAGGGGCGCGTTCACCAATGAATCCAAAGGTCACATCTCAGTTTACCGGCGAACCAGCTTGTAGTTGGTGACCTGCCTCTGAAGGTTCGTCTTAGTGAGAGCCTCGGCGGTCAGCCGATGTCAATCTTTGGGCCGCCCTTGGCCGGACGCTGCCTGGGGCCATACCTCAACCTTGGGCCGGTACTTGCGCCGACTCACGTTCAAAAATGGCGCTGGCCGCGCGGTAAAGACCGCCCTGGTCTAAGTCCCCGCCATGCCCAGCGGCTACACCTATAACGGTTTGATCGATCCGTCCGGCCTGGGCATCATCGAAGAGACCTGGCCAAGACCGACATGACGCCTACCCATGCTGGGCACCACGTGACCACTGGCTGGTCGACAAAACTGCCACGGGCACGCGGGCTAATTCATTCTGCTGTCTCAGTTGCCTCCTTTCTGTCACAGGGCCCGCGATTGCTGCTCAAAGCTCATCCCTCGCAAAGCCCTTATCTGGCGGCCTCATGTCGCCCCGAGACGACCGCGCTCTCGGTAAACGATACCTCTTGGCAACTTGGCGTCCGTTCGGCGAGTAGAAGAGTGACATTATAACAGTGCTTCTTGATCGCATTGAACGGGGAGGCCAGCATTTCGATTCGCCCGGAGATTACGCCCATCCCCTGCGTTCGCGCTCGAGCTGAATCCAGTCGAACACGTGGCATCCGCACCAATTGGCTCGTGAACCGCGCCTTCGAGGTCCAGAAGGCCGTTTATTAGGCGCGGCCTGCGAGCTTCGATACTTAGGATACGTTCGTGCATGCCGAACGGCTCCAATTGGTAAATCAAGCCCGCATCCGCTCGCCCTTCGGGTCATACATCGGTTTGAGGGAGACTTCCGCGGCAAAGCATTCGCCGGCGATCTCAATCTCGTATGAAGAGGAGAGCAGAGCTGCCTCGCTTTCGTCCTTGCACGGTACATACCCAAGGCCGATAGCTCCACCGAGCGTGTGCCCGTAGTCTCCGGAAGTGATTGTTCCGGCGATCCGACCGTCTCGGAAAACGACTTCGTTCTTATGAAGTAGAGGGGCAGGGTCTTTAAGGCGGAACTGAACCAACCGACGGTCGAGTCCCGTCTCAAGTTTTCTCAGCACCGCATCGCGGCCAATATATCCAGGCTTTGCCGTCTTGACAGCGAAGCCCAGCCCCGCTTCGAGCACGTGTTCCCCGCTGCCAACATCGTCGGGGAGGTGCCGACATGCCTTCTCCATGCGGCACGAGCCGAGGGCATGGAGCCCACACAGCTTGAGTCCGACATCGGCACCCGCCGCCTCGATTACTTCGAACACATGTGCGGCTTGGTCAGTCGAAATGTAGATCTCCCAGCCCAGCTCGCCGACAGAGGCCACTCTATGGGCCCGCGCCAGACCCATCCCGATCTCAATCTCCTGCCAGGTGCTGTAAGGGTTGTTCTCGTTGGAGAAGTCATTCGGACTCACTTTGCCGAGCAGTTCGCGCGATTTCGGTCCCATCACTGCCAGGATGCTTTCCGACGCCGACACATCGACGATAACAACGAACTCGTCGCCTAGATGCCGCCTAAGCCAACAGAGATTGGTTTGTAATGTGAGGGCTGACACGACCAGCAGGAAAGCAGTCTCCGTGAGACGACTCACGGTCAGATCGCTCTCGATCCCGCCTCGCTCGTTCAGCATTTGCGTATAGACGATCCGGCCAACCGGCACGTCGACATCATTGGAGCAAAGTCGCTGGAGGAACGTGGTAGCGTCTCGGCCCTCCACTCGGATTTTTCCGAATGAGGTTAAGTCGAAGATACCAACGCGTTCGCGTATCGCCAGGTGCTCTTCGCGCTGATTATCGAACCAGTTTTGGCGATACCAGGAGTATCGGTATTCACGCTCCTGGCCCTTCCTGGCAAACCAGTTGGCTCGCTCCCAGCCCACCATCTCACCGAACACCGCCCCACGTGCCTTGAGATGTTCATGAATTGGCGAGCGTCGAATGCCGCGTGCTGTTGTCATCTGACGAGCGGGGAAGTGGTCGCCAAACGAGAGTCCCACTACCTCCGAAACCCGCTCTCTCAAATACAAACGGTTTTTCTGTAAGGACTCCATCCGACGGATGTCCACGCCCGACAAGTCGAAGGGCGGCTCATCGTCATTCATCCACTGCGCCAGCGCTAAGCCCGCACCCCCTGAGGCAGCTATTCCTGTACTGTTGTAACCACATGCGACCCAATAGCCCCTAACACCAGGAGCTTCACCGAGGTGGTATTGGTCGTCCGGAGTGAAGCTTTCCGGGCCGTTGAAGAAAGTACGAATACCGGCTGTTGCCAGCATCGGAACTCGCTTGAGAGCCTTCTCAACAATGGGTTCGAAATGCGCAAAGTCCTCGGACAACTGATCGAAGCAGAAGCTTTCCGGGATGCCGTTCATCCCCCACGGCTTCGCCTTCGGTTCGACTGCCCCAAAGAGAATTTTCCCTGCATCCTCCTTGTAGTACGTATATTCGTCGAGAACTCGTAGGACCGGCAGTCGATTTAGCCCATCTATTGGCTCTGTAATCATGTAGAAATGTTCGCACGCATGCAATGGAACCGCGACGTCACTTCTGGCGCCGAATTCCCGTGCCCACATCCCCGCACAGTTTACTACGTTATCTGTTTCAATTACCCCTCGCTCACCATCCTTCTCCCATGTCACGCCCGACACCCGTCCGTTCCTCGCCTGAACACCGGCTACCTTCACTCCCTCAAAGATTGCGGCGCCACGCTGGCGTGCGCCTTTGGCCAGCGCCATCGCGACGTTGCCTGGATCACATTGTCCATCATTAGGGAAATGAAGCGCAGCAGTGACATCAGACACATCGATATGAGGGTACATTCCCTCGAGTTCTCGCACAGAGATCTTTCGCGCCTCCACGCCGTAGGCGGGTGCGAGAGAGAGTTGCCTGTAGAGCTCGTGCTTGCGCTCTTGGGTAACTGCGATAGACAATGAGCCGACGCGGCGAAGTCCGGTTGCAATCCCTGTCTCTTCCTCCAGGCTCGAGTAGAGTTGCATTGAGTACTTGGTCAATTTCGTCATGTCGCTAGACCCGCGAAGCTCGCTGAGTAATCCGGCGGCGTGCCAGGTCGTGCCGCACGTAAGTTGCTTACGCTCGAGCAGGATCACGTCCGTCCATCCTAGCTTCACTAAGTGATATGCGACGGAGCACCCCGACACGCCCCCTCCGATTATGACGGCTCGTGCTTTGGAAGGCAGTGGCTTCATTTCCGATACCTCAACCCGGCAAAATTCTGGTGCGACTATCATTGTAAGCTCCTGTTCAGTTTCTTTTCGGCACCCTCGCCAGAGCCAGGGGGGCGCGCCGTCCAGTTGTTCGGGATGAATGGTGAGCCTGGCGAGACCACGAGGCCACCGCAGGTCGCTATCCCTTGTCGCCCTCGCGAAGAGTGCCCGGCCAGAGCCGCATGGCGGGCTGGCGGGCGACGGACCGCGGCCGTATGGCGCCAGGACCAGAATAGTCTTGGTCGGGCATGTAACGGCGGAAAGCACCTGTCCTGATCCGATGGCGCGCGCTTGGTCGGGCGAGCGCCATCGCAACTAAATTCTTTCCGATCCAAGTGCGGCTGTCTTCGGCGAATGAGTAGAACGGATTGCTCTGGAAGTTGCGTTTGTGGTCACGAACTTTCCGGTATCGTCTAGCCGTAGCCAAGCTCGGGACGTTCGACGTGCCGGCGTTACTCGATGCCGATTGGAAAGCAAACGCACCTTCTTGCGTCGGCTCGGGAACGCTCGGTGTCGCGGGGGCGAACGCATGTTCGGCGAACGTGATCATGGGATTGGTCCGTGCGGCGCGGCAGTGCTTTGGTAGATTGGGACAGCACGTGTCGTGCCAAATGAGAAAATCATTTCAGAACAATGAGTCGCTCTGACGGGATTTGTGTCTCATGTCCGACATCGTCACAGATCCGTGTGCAGACGATCGAGCGGCTGCGTCCCCAGCGCTGGACGGGGAAGCAGATCGCTGCCGAGGCGGGTGTCTCGCCGGCAATTGTCAGCCGCGTTCTACACCGGTTGGGCCTCAAGGAGCTGAGCGCCTTGGAACCCGAACCCGTTCGCCGCTATGAACGGGAGCATCGGGCAAACTCATTCATCCCGACCTCAACAAACTTGGCCGCATCGGCTAGTCTAGGTGGGGCATCGCATCACTAGACGGCGGACAGGCACGGTCAACCGGCATCTCGGCATTGGCTGGGAGTTCGTCCACGTCTGCATTGACGGCGCCTCTCGCGTCACCTTCGTGCAGGTCATGCCGGATGAGCGCAAGGCGAGCGCCGCTGCCTCCTGGAGGCCGCCGTCGCCTATTATGCCAAGCTGGGCATCCGGGTCGAGCCCGTGATAACCGACAGTGGCTCCTGCTACCGGTCAAAGGCTTTGCGGGCAGCCTGCAAACGTCTGGGTCTACGCATTGGGGGGGTAAAACGCCGATTCCCTGCGCGAATGGACGATGAATCGTGCAAATCGGTCCAGTGAAGCTGATATAAGCGAGCGACCTCCTTGGCTCAACCAACAAATTCCACCCAACCCGCCCACCATGTTCCGGATTTCGATCGCAAGCTGTAACCGAATCAGTTCTGCCGCCGCTGTCCTGTTGCCCAACGACCAGGACCTCTGTGCGGCGCGCCCTGCGGGTGTACCTCCCCGCCGGCAGGGCGCCCTTTTTGACCCACGTAATCAGAATCATTATGGCCCGTCCGGAATCGAGGGTCTGGTAAAGGTCATCTGCACGTTCCGATGCAGATTGAGCTTAGACGCGCCCTTTACATCATTGCAGCGGGCCACGGTCGCCGGTTCCAAAGTGCGGCAACGCCGAAGATATCTTCCTTCACATCACAAAGAGCAGAATAATCATTGCGGTGAATTTTATCACGTCAGGTATATAAAAGGACGATACTCACACGCCCATCCCGTTCACAAGGAAAAGGCATTTTAATATTGTTGAGACGATTTGCCTATCAAAGAAAAGAAAGCATCGCAACACTTCGTTCCGGATCACGGCGCCCCGGGTGGGGGATGAGCGGCTATCCGACTTGTTATGCTCGTGCCGACCCAAATTCCTGCAAAAGCTGGGTCAATGATGGCTTTTGGTCAGCGCAGGATGATTTCTCCTGATTTGGACGGTGCAGGGGCGGTCATGATTTAATGCATGGAGATTCTCTGATTGAGCTGTTGAAAGATCAAGAGGCGTCTGCCAGACGCCCAACGGGCGAGCCCAGCATGATTGGGATGACCGGCGAAGATCGAAAGTGTGGCAGCATTCTGGAGCCTGGTCAGCGCAGCGACGCACGCGAAGTCAATCGCGTTTGTCGGGACATACACGACGCAGCCGGAAGGCGTGCAGAAAGAGGAAGAATCGAGCGCGACGATGACGAGGGACCTGCCACTTGTTTTCGAGACATTCCTTGAAAGACTGTCACAGAGTATCGATGAGGCAGATTTCCGGGATGCCATGGCTGAGGCGGCCGGACGATTTGACCTAATCTCCTTTGCCTACCTCTCCTTGCCAGCAAGGCCTTCCGGCAAACCGAGGCTAATTTCGAACTATCCACCGCGCTGGACCAGACAGTATCTGGAAAATCAGTATGAGAAACTCGATCCTGTGGTCTTGCGTGCTCGAAATGGCGGCTGCCCGTTTCACTGGGGATCGAATTTGGGAGGGGATAAAATGTCGCCGGCTCAACAGCAGCTATTCGATGAGGCGGCTCAATTCAGCATCTGCTGCGGTTTGACGATCCCAATTGTCGATCTCCGCGGCCGCATCGCTGCGGTTACTTTTGCCGCCGATGAGCCTCGTCCAGTATTTCTTCGGGTCGCTGAGCGGTACGAACAAGCTCTTCAGCTGATGGCGGCCTGCTTTCATCGTTGCGTTCGCCGCAAACTGCCGAGCGATCGAACAGTGGATGGGATTTCGCTGACATCCCGCGAATATGAGTGCCTGCGGTGGGCAGCGCGGGGTAATTCAGCCTGGGTGACCGGCCGCATCTTGGGCATCAAGCCACGCACGATCGCTTTTCATTTGGACAATGCCAAGAAGAAGCTAGGCGTGCGAACCCAAAATCAGGCTATAGCCCTTTTGGGGTCCGAAGGGTCCTCAATTCTCTGAGAAGCTTTTTGATCCCCTTGTGCTCGGGCCATTCGATCGCGCGCCTTGTATCGAGCGTTGACTGGATGCCGAGATCTTCTGTTCCGCCGGCTCGGTCAGGGCGATGCAGCCGTATTCTTCCAGTCCGCGCCGGTAATCTTAGTCTGTCGGTGCTCGAGCGGGTGTTTCGTCGCTGACGAGCTAGTCGTGCGGTTATATAGTTTCCGAGGATGGCCCGCTTGCATACCTACCTGCCGGTAATCTCTAACCGTTGACTTAGGGCGATGGCTATCGGTTATCCGGCTTGAAAGCGAAGAGGTGGACCCTTCGGGGTCGAGCGCCGGCACGATATGGAGTGCTGCTCCGGGCTAATACCCATCCAGACAGAGCGGAACCTTCTATCACGTCAGACGCTCGGACGAATTGCCAAAACCCGATTTCCTGGGAACTGAATTGTGCTCGCCACCGGGTCCATTTTGCCGGCGCGTCTGTGGTGCAGGCCCCGATCAGCCTGACCAATGGCTGCCACAGGAACTGCCTGCTTCTATGACCGAGCACTGCGAACTTGTCAGCTGGCGAACAATTCCTTGTAGCCGCTCGTCACCATCCAGTTCGCACGGTCGAGATGACTACGAAGCGCCTTCCTGGCGCGCTCCGGTTCAAGTGCCGGATCAATGCCGAGGATCAGTTGGGCCATTTCCTCTTCGGGCGCCTCATCGGCTGAGGCGTCCAGGAGCCTCATATAGATGGTAAAGTGCGCCCTGTCGTAGGCGGTAAGACGGTCAGACCAAGGGACTTCGTCGAGCAGTGTTGAGCTTTGAGTCCTATCTGTTCCCGTTGATCGATTCATGTCTGCCGCGAACCTCGCATGTTGATCGCTGGATCCAAGGCAGAATATCCCAAAATGGGATAATCCGAAACGGGGATTAGTCGCTGAGCCGGTCTCTACCTGACCGGTTCACCTAAATGCCCAAATCTCTTCGATCTCCCCGCCACCAGCGGTTTCTGGCCCAGTTGATCTCACTACGCAATGTCAAAGGGCTGACGCAGGCGCAGGTGGCTGAGAAGCTTGGTCGTCCGCAATCTTTCGTGGCGAAATATGAGGGTGGCGAGCGGCGTCTCGATATCATTGAGTTTCTCGACGTAACTGCGGCCCTCGATGCTGATCCGTGTGAGATTCTGTTGAGCCTGCGCACGTAGTGGGCGCCCGCGCCCATCACCGCGCGTGCCGTGTGCCGGTGGGTCGATCCCCGCTTTTCTTGGCTCTGGCGTCTCGACCATTCCGCTGCGCCTCCTAGCGCGTCGTTAGACTCTCGCAATTCGCTCTGTTTGTGCCTTTCCCAGCAGGTGGCGCCGCATCCTTCTAGGCCCGCCGCGGCGTCCCGCAACCCTTAGCCAGCTGTGAGCTTTCAGTAGGTTGTCCATCCGGCCCTTCGGATGCGGTGCGGCTCAGACGGCGGACCCGTTCCTGTCATGATTCGCCGCCGCACCCATTCCTGGGAAGCAGCCATTGGCGAGCGGAGGACAAAATGATGAGACAGCGAAGCGCTGGGCCATCCGCGCTGTGGTGATACGTCGATGCATGGTGTTACGCGACTTCGTTGCTTGAAGCGAAGCGACCGCACCGCCCATTTCGTCAACTGGCGAACAAATCCTTGTAGCCGCTCGTCACCACCCAGTTTGCACGGTCGAGATGACTGCGAAGAACGTTGCGTGCGCGCTCAGGTTCGCGTGCCGGATCAATGCCGAGGATCACTTTGGCCATTTCCTCTTCAGTGGCGTTGTCTGCCGAGGCGTCCAGGAGCCTCATATAGGTTGTAAAGTGGTCCTTGTCGTAGGCTGTAATGCGGTCCGACCAGGGGACCTCGTCGGCGAACGGCGTGTTCGATCTGGGCTGCAACATCGCTAATTCTATCTCCGGCCAATGGACCCGCGAAGCCCTGTGCCTGCTAAATGTGGATTACATATTATAGTTGATAAACTCAAGCCGCCTGATCCGCTGGCTTGCGTGCATGGATATGCGCAAGTTGGTCGGACGGAATGTGCAGAGGATCAGGCAAAGGAAGCGCCTGACGCAGGAGCAGCTTGCGGAGATTTCCGGGTTCAGTCAGCAGTACATCAGCGGCTTGGAGAAAGGCCGAAGAAATCCGACAATTATCACGATCTATGAACTGGCATTGGCCCTCGGCGTCAGCCACATGGATCTGGTTCGGCCCGACAAACAGGGCTGATGCACCCGCCCTCCAAGTAGCTGGCGGCCTGATGGCGCGCGCCGGGTGCTTGTGAACCCACGCTTTTCTTAGGTCCCCCGGCAGCCCCTGCCATTTAGCTCGCCCTCGCGCGGGCGCACCCTATTGGACAGTCGGACGCTGCCTTTTTGTCAGCTTTTCCTGGGACGTGGGGTGGTCGGCATTCCCTTTTAGGCCCGCCGCGGCCTGCCGCAACCTTCGCTCTCGCTTCAGGTCCTTCTCTTGGTTACGGTCCTTCGGATGCGGTCCGCCTCTTTCAGCGGGCCTAATCGCTTTCTGTTGCCCGTCCCACGGGGACAGGCACGCGAGACTAGTATGGAGCGTTGCGGTTAGCGCGCGAACAGCAAAGGAACCGAAAAAACAGGCAACTGTCGCAGTATGGCTCAACCAGCCATCGTGTCGGCATCTAGGAGCCGCGTGTTCGCCTTGCGCTGACACGAAGCTCAGACATGACGTCCGGGAGACGATGCTGGCAAATAGTCTGGCTGAAGCATTCCACCCACAATACCAAAGCCCGTCCCGATTCAAAGCGCTTCTGAGCACTCCATCTCAGGCGCGAGGCCAGCTGGCCAGTTCACCTTCTTGGTCCGCCGGAAGAGAGCCCCGCCCTCTCGACAATCGGCTTCATGAGGTCTCGCCCTGCAGTGTCGACCGTAAAAAAGGGCGCGCGAGGCGCCCTTCATTAAAACCGGCAGTCGGGAAGCAGACTTCACTCTGATATTCAAAAGCGGTAGGTGACACCTGCGCCTATCAGCCAGGGATCGAGCTCCGCCTTCCCCGTCAGCTTCGCGCCGGCCACCGTGACGTCGAAGTCCGGCTTCAGGAAAAGCTTCTTCACGTCGAAGTTGAGGCCCCAGTGCTGGTCCACCATGTAGTCGAATCCGACCTGCAGCGCCGTGCCGAACGTGTTCTTCACCTTGAGAGCATCAGCGCTGCCAGTGTCCTGGTTGTAGAAGCTCGTGTAGTTCACGCCGGCGCCGACATAAGGTTTGAACGCGCCGAGATCGGTAAAATGGTACTGCAACGTGAGCGTCGGCGGCAGCAGCCAAACTTTGCCGATGTTGCCCAACCCTCCGATCGTCCCTTGGCCCGCGATGTTGGCATAGGTGGTACCGAGTATGAGTTCGGCGGCGATGTTGTCGGTGAAGAAATACGAGATATCGAGTTCCGGCGTCACCGTGTCCGAATACGAAAGACCGGAGCCGGGAAGCGTATCAACGTAGCCCAGATCTTTCGTAACGACGCCCAACGCCCGCAGGCGGACCTGCCAAGGGATTGGCGCTTCGGTGACCGAGGCTCCCGTCTCCGCCAGGACGGTCTCTGCTTGCGCAGGCTCCGCGGCGACGGCCTGCTGTCCCACCATGATCAGGGCCACCGCCGCTGCTGTTGCCCGCGCTACGCCCATTCGCGTTCTCGCCATGAGATTCACTCCTTGATGTTCAGAAAGGATGCACTGCACTATTTCGTCTCCTGCTCGAATGAATTGTTGATGGACCTCAAATGCCCCTCTTGCGTTGCAACGCGTCCCGCCGTCTCCGGAAGGTGATCGCTGAAGCCGATTGCGCTGCGGAGAAAATTGGTGCCTAGACTGATGAATGCGGCTTGCTCCCGATTGTCCTTGCCGCAGCCGTGCCCGCCTGCGCTGGCTTCGTAGAAGTAAGCGGGATAGCCAAGAGCCTGCAGTTTTGCGGCCATCTTGCGCGCATGGCCCGGATGGACGCGGTCGTCGCGTTTCGTGGTGGCGATCAGGATAGGCGGATAGGGCTGTCCCGGCGCCGCGGCGTGATAGGCGGAGATTTCCTTCAGGAAAGCCCAATCGTGAACCTTGTCCGGATCGCCATATTCGTCGATCCAGCTCGCGCCCGCCAAGAGCTTGGTGTAGCGACGCATGTCGATAAGCGGTACTGTGCAGAACAGAGCCCCGAAATGCTCAGGATAGCGGGTCAGCATGTTTGCGATCAGCAGGCCGCCATTTGAGCCACCCTCGGCGGCAATCCGCCTCGGCAGGGTGATGCCCCTTCGCACGAGGTCGGCGGCAACGGCGGCGAAATCGTCATGGGCGAGACGCTTGCCCTCCCTGCGCCCGGCCTCGTGCCAGCGGGTGCCGAACTCGCCGCCGCCGCGGATGTTCGCCTCCACACACGTGCCGCCGCGCTCGAGCCACAGCTTGCCCAGCGGGGAGTTGTAGTAGGGCAGGAGTGATACGCCGAACCCGCCATAAGCGGAAAGGTGAATCGGAGCATCTCCGTTCCCGTTCGCCGGACCAACCTGCGTATAGGGGATCAGCTCATGATCGATAGAGACTGCCTCGTGGCGCGTGACCACCAGTCCGGATGCATCGAAATTCTCCGGGCTGCGCTTCAGGATTGCTGAAGCGCTGAGAGACGGCGCGGCATTGAGATCGAATAGCAAGAGCTGCGGCGGCGTGATCGGATCCTGAGCACAGACCAGGACCTCTCCATTGGCCTCGTGAACTGCCGCATCGAATGACCAGACGTGGACAGTCCCTTCGGCGGGCAGAGTGTCCAGGACTCGGCGCGTCCATTCCTGGTGGCCGGGAGTGAACATCTCGAAACGCGGTACGAGATTGATGAGGTAAGAGATAATGAGCTTCCCGTCATTCCAGAAGAATGACTGCAGGGAGCGCCTTTCCCCTGGTTGAAACAGGGTCTCAAATCGGCGTCCGCCGGCGAGGAAAGAGCAAAGCGAGATGACGATCAGCGCGTCGGCGGGATGGGTGGTGCCTCCCACCGTCCACGGCTTGCGCGGCCTTACCGCCAGCCAGTCGCCGAAGACCCGCCACGACGCGTCACGAGGAAGATCGATCTGCCTCCTCGGCCCGCTCCTGTCGCCGATCCAGCTGATCTCCTCGAAGAAGGCCGGCTTCTCGATGAACCAAAGGCGCTCGCTGCGGCCGGTGCGGTCCGAATGACCAGACACCTTGAGGCTCTCGAACCCGGCCTCGAAGATTACCGGCGTGGTGAGGGGATCCGCGTCACGCTTCCACAGTCGCACGGTGCGCGCATAGCCGGAGCGGGTGGCCATGCCATTACCAAGCGCACTGGAAAGCAGAAGCGTGTCAGGGTCCAGCCAACTAACGTAGCCTTTGGCCTCGGGGAGATTGAAACCGTCGGCGACAAAGCTCAGAGAGATCAGGTCGAATTCGCGATGCACGACCGCGTCGCTGCCGCCGCGCGACAGGCGCAGAACGGCTCTTTCCCGTCTCTCCGGCTCGATGGACGCGCCGTCCCAGATCCAATCCTCTCCGTCGCTAGCCGCGAGAGCATCCAGATCGAGCAGTAGCTCCCATTGGGGATCCGCCTTCATGTAGGCGGCAAGGGTGGTCCGGCGCCACAGTCCGCGTGGATTTCCGGCATCTCGCCAGTAATTGTGGAGGTACTGACCATGGCGCGCGATCAGGGGAAGGTTGTCGCGATTGTCGAAAATGGCTGTCAGAGCCGCGCGGTCGCGCTCGAACTGCGTTCCACCGAAGTGCTTTAGGGTCTTTGCCGACTGGCCGGCGGCCCAGGCAAGTGCCCGCTCGCCCTCTACATTTTCAAGCCAGAGATAGGGATCGTCGTCGGGAGCATCCAGCGTTGGACGGACATCAAATGCGTTCATGTCCGAACGACCTGAGGAATGAAAGTGGAATGGCTTCCGTTTGATCGGGAACGCTCAGTGTTGGTAGCGGCGCCCACATGTTCGAAAAGCGTGATCATTGATGAGTTCTTCCAGTCGGTGCGGCATCGCAGTGCTTTTGCGCATAGGACCGCAACCGACGTGCCAACTGGGAAAATCGTTTCGGAACAATGCGATCGCTCTGGAAGCGTTGTGTCACATGTCCGACATCGTCGAGAATCCGACAACGAGTGCTCCTCCTAATCACCGGATCAACCTCTCACCGTGCAGAACTCGCGCAGTGAAGGTCATTGGTGAACTTGGTTGACGCCCAACATCTTCGCTCTGGAGCGCTTCACGCACACGATTCATGGCAGACACCATGAGGCGATCGATGCGGTTAGCGACCAAGCTGGCTGCGCCTGTGGGTTTCAGCCGCCAGCTGGAAGCAGCGGAGTTCTGAGGAGAAGGATGGGGCACCGCTTGGGCGACCTGATGGTTGCCCAAGCCCTGCCGCAATCTTGGCCTGCACCGTCCCCTTGATTGCATTCCTTGAAGTCTGTCGATCAAGCCAGAAAGCTGCATTCGGGCGAACGCATGGGGCTGGTCCCCATGGCAACTTGGGCTGATGTGGGGCCGTCCGATATGCGATACGAGGGTCTAGGATAGGGGGAGCTCGGGCTCGGCGTAGTATCTCAGCGAGACGGCTAATGGTCGACGATGTCTTCCTGACGCCACGCATTGGTATGCCGCAGCAACAGGGGCAGTGCGGGCGGTAGCCGACGCACGTTCGGCATTGTCCGATAGCCGACAATGTCGAGTACGCAACGTAAGGGAAGCTGACTGTCGGGCGTTTTAAATGCTTTTTGCCTTGGCACGGTACATGCACGCTTCCGAAAAATGAGCGGACTGAGTGGTTCCCACTATGCTCGAATCATTGACTTACGCCACCTCCCAAGGCGTACCCGGCCCGGCAGCGAGCTCAGTCTCCTGCCGGGCATGCCTTTTCGGAAGCACTCCCGTTCAGAACTTCAGACTGAGCGGGCAATGTCAGGCTGAAGAGGATTGCGTCGATGGTATATGAAGGCCGTTTCGAGGCACCTGGCCGCAGCGCGAAGGGGGAGCGTTCCTGTGCGGAGCCGCCCGTCGGCTCCAATCGAGAGGCCGTATTCGGAGGTCGCTTGAGTGCCCGATCTGCAAACCATGGCCGCTGAAAAAAGCGCGGCCGCTTCGCCGCGACCGGTCCAGCGCTCGCAAGAACCCAGCCCCAAAAGGCTTTGCGTCCGATCACCCTAACCCTTGATGGAGTATGCGAACTCCATACGTGCGCACCTTCGAAAAGAGAAACCGCGAGCTCTACGGGGGATCGAGCGCATGGGTTGCGGCTTGCCGAACAGGTCATCAGAGCCCTCGACCAGAAACCGCTTGAGCCGATCGTCGCAGCGATGCTGGCGGATGGTCACAAGGCTGCGCTTTCGGCAATGGCCGTGTTGGACCTTGAAGGCGTTCAGCCGCGACCCGATCGGGGCGCTCCGGTCGCAGGATTTTATCGCCTCCGGGCCGCCCAGCCCGCAAATTTGGCACGCCTTACACCTACGTCACGACCAAGACCTTCCTGTTGCACTTCGGCCTCGACACACCTGCGGGATTTGCCCGATTTCGAGGCGCTTGAGGTTGCCGCGCTGCTCAGCAAGGAGAAGCTGCTGGCGGGCGATATTCCCGTCGGGCTGGTGAGTGGTGGAGGAGGTGAGGAGCGACACTCCAACGCCAGGACGGGGATAGCGCAGCAGATACATGGAAGTAATCGCTTGATATGAGCGGTTGAGAGTCGAATCAGCGAACTATTCGATAACTATCGAAGCTAATTATCGATAGTCAGCTTTATCGCCAGAGTCATCGCCTGTGACGGAAGTGAATAGCAATATAGCCTCCGTTGCGCGAATCCGATACAAAGGAATCAATGGCTTATGATCTTGCCAACTTGCCCCTGAGGGCCCTGATCGGGCCGCTCGCCCGCGCCGACGACCTTTTGGCGCGCCTCGACGAGCGCGTGCACAAAAGCCCGGTCCGCGACGGTTTTGTCGAACGCTCCCACTTCGGCGACGCGGCCGCCGCGCTGTGGCTCGACGGCGAACTCGTCCATGCAGAGGACCTCGTGCTGCACGACGCCCCTATGGACATCCGCACCCCGACCCACGAGCTCACCCGGGCGCACGCCGTGCTGCGCAGCCGGCGCCGCATTCTTTTGCACCCACCCGACTGGGCGCTTTCTCGAATTAGCATTTTGGCGTTGCGCGGCCGTGAAGGGCAGGGCGGCGACTGGTCGATTCCGGGACGGGCCGGCTCCGAACCCGCTGCCCCGACAGCGGCCGCCGGGGCGGACGACGACGCCGGCGGCAGTGGGCTTGCCGATGAGACTGAACAATCCGATGCCCTGGCACAAGAAATGGCCGAGATCGATGCCGTGCTGGCGCGCTCCAGCCGGCTGCTGGCCGGCGAAAATGTGGCGCCGCGCGCAGCGGACAGCTCGGATGTCGACACAGCAGGGCACGGGCGACAGCGCGGGAGGCCTTGCCGAACAGTCTCGGGCCGCTGATCCGCGACCTCGACTGGGACGAGGACCTGCGGCTGACCGACTGGCTCGCCGTGGTCGACCGGCTCCGCGGCGAAAACATGCCGGCAGTGATGCAAGCGGCGATCGCCTGGGAGGCGTGGCAGGACGTCGAACCGCTGCAGCACCAGCACTGGCTCGGCACGCTGCTGGTCGCGGCGCTGCTGCGCCAGACCGGGAAGGTCGGCTCACATCTTTTTTGCCTGCATGCCGGCCTGCGCATGGTTCCGCGCGACCGGCGCAAAAGCCCCCTCCGCACCACTCGGTTGCTGGCCGCACTCGACGCTTTTGCGGAGGCCGCTGCGGCCGGGCTCAAGGAGCACTATCGGCTGGTGATGGGCAAATGCCAGATGGAGCGCCGGCTGAGGAAGCGGCGAAAAAACTCGAGCATGCCGGCGCTGATCGAACTGGTGCTGGCGCGGCCGGTGGTGTCGGCTGGTCTGATTGCGGCCGAGCTGAAAATCAGCCAGCGCGCCGCGCTAGACCTGGTCGCCGAACTCGGCATCCGGGAGGTGACGGGCCGGGGGCGCTACCGGGCGTGTGGGATATGTAGAATCGCCCGAACTTGCGCTCCGGCAAATCCAAATCATGCAGATGGCGGTGGCACTCAAAGACGATCTACAGACCGAAGTAACGCAGGATGTCGCCTTCGATAGACGGGCCGTTCTTGATGCCTGACAGAGCCTCGGTGTTTAGTCAGTGACAAGATCGCAATGTACCCAATATAGTCCGATCACTTTCGGGCTTGGGGGCCATCATGAAGAAGACACTGATCGCCGCGATCATCATGATCACCGGAGCAATTACGGCCAACGGTATCTTTGTCACCTGGCCAGCTCTTCGGGCGAAGGCTGCCGACTCGAGGAACGAGAACGTATCTCTCTATGCCCACTACGGATGGGGCGTGAACCCGACAACCCTCGTCCTAGACCTCTGGGATATCTCGCCGACTGCGAGCATGGCGGACGTCGACCGGGTTCTCCTGGATACGGCCGAGGCCTTCAAAAACCGCTTGGTCTCGAAGGTTGAGTTGGCCCTCCGCGGCCGGACGCGCTTCCGATTTGAGGGTTCCTATTTTCCGGCAACTTGGCGAAGAACGTGATTGGCAGAACCCCGTCTTTACAATCCGGACTATGGCAGAGAACACGAAGGATCCCGAGGGTCGGCCTTCATTCGAGACTTGGACTGGCGGCTGGCTTGGTGTGATCAACAGGCAGATGGAAGACCATCACGAGATGCACCGTCAGTGGTACATCAACGACCTCTCACGGCGTATTGACGGCTGAATGAAAGGTGCGAACAACTATCTTCGCTTCGTTACTGGCTATGGCATCAACGGTGGCCTCTGCCGACAATGACACGGTGGTCGACTTCGAAGACACGCCCGCCCTCCATTTCTCCATTGGCATCGGCGGCAAATCCGTCGCAGTCGTCCCTGCCTTCGAGGACTACGCGTTCATGATGTTCGATGCATGTGACGCGATGAGCTGTCGAAAGAAGACTGCATGTATATCCGATGAATGCCTCGCTCGGGGGAAATGCGATCGCCACCCATCCTCGATGGCAATAGGGTCATCGTCTATGATCGCGAACTGTCGCCGATAGTCGGCAGTACAGGTGCGATGGCCATCATCGCCCATGAGCTGGGGCATCACTAGTGCGGACACATCGGAACTCCGGTAGACCCGATGCAGGAATTGGAGGCCGATCGCTTTGCGGGCGCAACTCTGCGCAAGGAAGGGGTCAGCCTGGAAGGCGCGTTGTCTGTAACGGAATTGCTCGACCGTCGTCCGTCCAGGTCGCATCCCGAAAAGGTTGCCAGGGTAGCGGCGATGACCGATGGTTGGAACGATCCGGAAGCTGCCAAAAACTGCAGGCGGTAAACCGGATCAGCAGGAGCCGCTTCGAAGCGATTTCACAAGCCTGCTGACAACAGGGGCGAACGCCTGCTTCTGGCTAATGTCGTACTCTATCCGGAAATACGCGGCCGCACCGTCACAGGCAGGGATGGCGCGCTCGTAAAGGATGCGACCGCCCTTCGTCCCGGACCAGCTCGCCCATGCCGGATGCTGCTTGCGGTAGGTGACGTTCCAGCCGTCAGCGACGTCCTCATCGATCCGCCATCGGACCTCCTCCTGGAAATCGCCCTCTGTCAGATGGCTGCCCCAAACCCTCAGCTCGGTGCGTTCGTCGGATGACCTGGAAACTCCTCCGTCGCCATTGGCCGCCTCACTCACGGCCGAGAACCCGGGCGGAATATCGATCCGGTATCCGAACCGCGCGTTGCCATATGTGCTCCACTCGGCGGCCATGCTTGTTAAGGTCGCCAACCCGATCATGGCCATCGTGGACATTAGACGTGTCAAAGGAACAACCAAATGGACGTCGATAAAAGAAGCATTGATGTCCGGATCATTCAATTTATCCCAAGCCTCCGGGCACAGAACGACAGCTTGCCCAAGGAAGCAAGAGGCATGACCTCCGTTCGGGATGCTGATTTCCACCGACCAAGAAGCAGTTCAACTCCGTGGAGGAAGCCCTGTGGGAGGAAAGTCGAGACAATGATGTGGCAGAGAAGAGACTTCCTATCGTTCGGTCGGAGGCTATGCTGCTTGCGATGACACATCAGGCTGGCATGCATCAGATTGAAGGATCCGGCAAATCGCCCGTCACCCAGCCCGGCCAACTGCAGGTACTGTACGGTGCCATGCGTTGTCGCGTCGCATGAGACTGTCTTCATCCACATGTAGAGTTCGACAAACTTATCGCCGCCGACGGTCGAGGGGAGTTGCTCGAATAGGTCGACGCAATTCGACGACAGGTTTTTCAGTTGCCAGAGCGCGTATTCCTTCGAATTAACGACCTTGGTGAGCCTGCTCGTATCCTGGGTGTTCAACTCTTCCTCAATCCACTTCGTTTCAGATGGCGACAACCTCGGGATTCGGCTGTCGAAATTTCGCCAGTAAGCCAGCGCCACCTCGGCCAATTCTCGCCGCTCACCAGGATTGAGAGTGTCCTGCGACAGCCTCAGGGCCTTACTGACTGTGACATCTATCTCCTTCGTGCTCCCGAAGGCGGATGGGGCCGCTGCGGACAGCAACGAAATCGAGAGGAAAAAGCTCGTGAGCGGTTTCATTGTTGCAGACTGCTGATGCACTCGCCGTGGAAGTTTGGGTGTCCTGACCGGGCGCGAGACCGGTAATTTCTCTGGGGTCGAATACAGGTCGTTAGGCCCGCGTAGTCCATGAGCGCCGCTTTGTTCGGAGGGAAAGCGATGGCGGTGGAATGGACGATCACGATCGAGGGCAGGAACGAGTTCGGAGACGTTTGCCGGAAGGCGGTCCGCATCGACAAGAGCTGGGAACGTCTGTTTGACGGCGACCTCGGCCTGTCGATCGAGGACAGCAAGACCATCATGGCGGCGCTGCAGAGCGCGGTCGTGAACCATGAGGCGGAGACGTATTCCGTCTTTCGTCGGGTCTGCCCGGATTGCCACAGGTTTCGGCCGGTCAAGGACTACACGACGCGACGGATCCGGACTGTCTTTGGCATCGTGGAGGTGCGCAATCCTCGTTGGATGCTGTGTCGGGATTGTTACCCAGGCATGGTCGATGCCTTTGCGCCGCTGCGGGAGATCTGCCCGGATCGAGCGACATCCGAGCTGATGGAACTGACGGCGCGGCTGGGGAGCATGATGCCGTACCGGCAGGCTGCGAGAGTGCTTGCCGAATTCCTGCCCGTCGAGCCGACCGAGACGCATGCCACCGTGCGCAAGCGAACCATCAGGATTGGCGAACGGCTCGACGATCAGGTTGCTGAGGAAGAATTGCACGCAAGGGCGCAAACGGACGAACGACGCCAGCTTGAAATGCAGCTTCCTGGCGATCGACGCAAAGAGTTCGTCATCAGCATCGATACTGCGCATGTTCGCAGCGCCGATTCCAATTCCGCGCGCAACTTCGAGCTCGTTGTGGCCCGATGCGGCCGCGGCGGGCGGGGCGAAGGCGGCGGTCGCTATTTCGTGACCGGCAGCACCGACCAACGGGCAATCCGGGATCGCGCCCTTCATGCCCTTTGGGAAGTAGGCTACCGCGGCTTTGGCGATGTGACGGTGATTTCGGACGGCGCCGAAATCCTGAAGCGGCTACCCCGCGCAATGCCGAAGCCGACGGCCCACATCATCGACTGGTTCCACATCGCCATGAAGGTCCAGCCGATGCAGCAGATCGCCAATCATATGGCTCGATCCCGATCGGGTCTCTCTGAAGCGCTTCCCGCAATCGACCGTGACATCAGAGCGGTGAAGTGGCGCCTGTGGCATGGGCGGGTCGATCGCGCGATCACCGATCTGGAGCAACTCTTGGAGAGGGTGAAGGCTTCGCAAGGAGACAGCGAGTTCTCCATCGCCGGACTTCAAAGCCTCGGCTTGCAGCTCCTGACCTATATCCGTTCGAACCGCGGCGCGATCGTCAACTATGGCAAGCGCTACCAAGCCGGCCTTCGCGTCGCAACGACTCTGGCTGAATCGGCGGTGAATTCACTTGTCGGTAAGCGGATGGTCAAGAAACAGCAGATGCGGTGGTCGCTCCACGGTGCTCACATGCTCATGCAGGTCAGGACGGCAGATCTCAACGGCGAGCTTCGCAATCGATTGCGGGCACCGTTCCGACAGCCAGAGCCGAACGTGCCACCACTATTCAAGCCCAAACCGCCTCTCCTGCGCGCCGCCTAACCCCAGAGAAGTTACCGGTCTCCACAATACCATTTCGTTCATGCCGGCAATCCCGCCTCGGAACTCTGATCAGGAACGCAGTGCGAGGCGTCTGACCCAAAAAGTCGAAAAACAAATGTCCTGCCGGTGGGGAGGGCACCGGCAGGACATGCCGCAATTTGGTCGCGGCTGCGTGGCGACCGGAGGGCGCGGCAACTGGTTGCGAAGTAACGTGGGTCTCCGTTTGCTCCGATCGAGACACTTCTGCCGCCTATCGCAGGAAACGCTTCTCGTCGTGTCGGGTTTGTCATGTCCGCAGCACAGGCTTTGTTCCCAATCATTGTTTTGCTTCGGGCTAAATAGCTGAAAAGAAGCCATAAAATTTCTTCGTTGGTCCGATCAGCCAAATTGGCGCGGGTTTTGAAACGCTTCGGTGTGGGGCGGCGGGGGATGAAACGGTTATCGCGCCCCTGCACTTGGTCCTTATCGAAGAACCCGAGGTGCACCTCCATACGCAGGTCCAGCAGGTCTTCATCCGCCAGGCGTATAAGATTCTCCGGAATCACGACGAGCTCGGAACCAAAGAACCCTTCCGCACCCAGATGGTGGTAAGCACACATTCAAGCCACATCGCGCACGAATGCGAGTTCGACTCGCTCCGGTATTTCCGGCGTCTACCGGGCAATGCAACGAGTATTCCGACCTCATGCGTCCTGAACCTCAACGATGCGTTCGGCGGCGATCCAGAGACAAAACGTTTCATCACCCGCTACCTTAAGGTGACGCACTGCGATCTCGTCTTTGCCGATGCGGCCATTTTCATCGAGGGGCCAGCCGAACGCATTCTCGTTCCTCATTTTGTGAACGAGCATGCTGAATTCGCCAAGCTGTCCGAGAGCTACATCACTTGGCTAGAAATCGGTGGAAGCCACGTCCATCGCATGAAAGCACTGGTCGAGCGAATTGGCCTAACAACCCTTATCATCACCGATCTCGACTCTTGCGATGCTGAGGGGAAGGTCGCAGTACCGGTCAGGGGCCAGAACTATACCTCCCGCAATCAGACCCTTCGAACTGGGTGTCCGGCAGCCACTCTCCTCGATGAGCTTCTGGACCAGCCTGACGCGGACAAGATTCTGACCTATGCCGATGAGCGCTTCGCGATTTGCGTGGCCTACCAAAGTCCGGTGCAAATCACCTTCAAAGGCACAGCGGCAGAAGCGCTGGCCTACACGCTTGAAGATTCGATCGTCTATGCGAACTTGCCTCTCTTCGCAGGCCTCAATGGCACAGGTCTCATTGCAAAATTCCACACAGCCATCACCGAAAGCGCAGATAGTGAACCGCGCCGGGTTTGCCGGAGGCTCCAAACCTTGAGAAGGTGGAGCCATCATGAGCAAGACGACGAACAGGTTTTCTCCCGAGGTGCGCGCCCGAGCGGTGCGCATGGTTTTGGATCACGAAAGCGAGCATGGTTCGCGCTGGGCGACGGTGTCCTCGATCGCGGCAAAGATCGGCTGCACGGCGCAGTCGCTCAATGAGTGGGTGAAGAAGGCTGAGGTGGACAGCGGCGTGCGCGCCGGCCTTCCCACCGAGGTTGCCGAGAAGCTGAAGGCTCTGGAGCGGGAGAACCGGGAGCTTCGGCAGGCCAACGAGATCCTGCGCAAGGCGTCGGCATATTTTGCCCAGGCGAAGCTCGACCGCCCGTTCAAGCCATGATCGCGTTCATCGACGATCACCGGGAGGCGCATGGGGTCGAGCCGATCTGCAAGGTGCTGCCGATCGCGCCGTCGACCTACCACGACCATGTCGCCAAGCGGCGCGATCCCTCCCGGCTGTCGGCGCGGGCGAAGCGCGATGAGGAACTCAAGGTCGAAGTGCGGCGCGTGTTCGAGGAGAACTTCCGGGTCTATGGGGTGCGCAAGGTCTGGCGGCAGCTGAGGCGGGAAGGCTTCGACGTCGCCCGCTGCGCCGTCTCGCGGCTGATGCGCCAAATGGGTGTCGAAGGGGCGATCCGCGGCAAGCCGGTGAAGACCACGATCAGCGACAAGGCCGCTCCCTGTCCGCTCGATCAGGTCAACCGCCAGTTCCATGCCCCGGCCCCGAACAGGCTTTGGCTCTCCGACTTCACCTATGTCGCGACCTGGGCCGGCTTCGTCTATGTCGCCTTCGTCATCGACGCCTATGCCCGTGGCATCGTCGGCTGGCGGGCGAGCAGGACCGCCCATGCCGGCTTCGTTCTCGATGCCCTGGAACAGGCGCTCCATGACCGGCGCCCCGTCCATGGCGGCGGCCTGGTCCACCACAGCGACAGGGGAAGCCAATACGTGTCGATCAAATACACCGAGCGCCTGGCCGAGGTCGGCGTCGAGCCGTCGGTTGGCAGTGTCGGCGATTCCTACGACAATGCGCTCGCCGAGACGATCAACGGCCTATACAAGGCTGAAGTGATCCATCGGCGCGGGCCGTGGCGCTCCTTCGAGGCCGTCGAGTTCGCGACCCTGGAGTGGGTCGACTGGTTCAACAATCGCCGGCTGCTGGAGCCCATCGGCAACATCCCGCCGGCGGAAGCCGAGGCACCTACTACGCCATACTCGAAGAGCCGGCCATGGCAGCGTGACTCAAACGAAACAGCCTCCGGCAAACCCGGCGCGGTTCAAGGGAACAAGGCGGAGTTCGCATTAGACCTGCTTGAGATTGAAAACCCAATCGCCCTCGCTCCACCACCTTACATCCGTGTTGGGCTTCTATGGCTGGCCGAACAGCTTGAACACAAGCAGCTTGAACTCGGCATCGTGAAAGTGATCGAAAATCCCCTTCCAGCAGTAGTAAATGAAATTGCCGGAGGGGCGGCATCCAGCGCCAAATCCTTGAACTTCAGGAAGAGGAGGTTAAAGGCCGGCCTGGCACAAAGGCGTCCATATCCCGCCTCGCGCAGATCGAGTCCAAGGGACATCGTCTTGATCGTTTGGATCAGATCAAAACATTCACCTACACCCCAACGGCGACAATCGAGAACGAAATGCGCTGAACCACAGCGAAGTGATCAAGATTTTCTCGTCGTTCCTGCAAACCAAGCCACTGACGCAACGGCGTCTTGTCGAAAAATCCCCGTTCCTTTTCATCGACGAAGGCCAAGACACCACCACGGCGCCCTCGTGGATGCATTACTCAGCGTTCAGTAGGCACACAAAGAGCGTTTCAGCCTTGGTTTGATCGGCGACACGATGCAGCGCATCTACGCTGACGGAAAAGACCGGATTGAGGATGAAATCCCCGCGGGCTGGGCAGTCCCGGCAAAAAAACTCAATCATCGCAGTCCAAAACTGTCGTTCGTTTGATCAACCAGATCCGCTCGTCTGCGGACGTTCATACCCAAGAGCCCCGTGATGACGCGATCGAGGGCTGGGCTCGCCTCTTCGTATTTCCCACAGGTACCGACAACAAACCTGCGCTGGAGCAGAAAATCCTGGAATACATGGCGGAGATCACCAGCGATCCGCTTTGGAAAAGAATTGATGATTGCAAAATCTTGACGCTCGAACACCACATGGCTGCGCGCCGGATGGGTTTCGAACGGATGTTTGAGGCCTTGGCATCCGTCGACGAATTTCGCACCAGTTTCCTGGATGGCACTTTCGGCCCCGCCCGCCTCTTCACCCACTGTGTGCTGCCATTGGTCACTGCTCAAAAAAAGAGAGACAAGTTTGCAGCCACCAGAGTCTTACGGGAACTGTCGCCGTTGCTCAGCAAGGACAGTTTAAAGGCTTCGCAAAAACCGGCGGACCAATTGGCTGCAGCTCAGGCAGCGATCACCCACCTTATGGGGCTATGCGCGAGCACCTCGGCCGCCTCGGCCTCGCTGGCATCACGCCGTGGAAGCACACCTACCCAGCGATCGAATTCCGCCGGCGGCGGCCCGGCACGGTCACGCTCACCGAACAGCACACAGGTGCTCGTCGTGCTGCTGCCGGATTGCGCACCGAAGATCGGCCACACCCGCTCCAGACCCCAACCGCCGATGATCGCTAGATGGGTTTTCGAGCAAAGCTGCCACTTGGTCCCACACCAAGTTCCCGCACAGCGCCAAAATGCTGCTAGAAGCTGGTGACTTCCATGAAAGGGACTTTCAGGGCGGCACAGAGGCTTCTCATCGACGAGGAGTGGAGTCCGTTGTCGCCGGATACCAAATGGCATGGCGGCTTAGCGCCATTTTGCGCACAATGAACGAGCGCTATGACGGGGACCTTTTCGTTTGCGGCCGCGTTTAACCGATGCCCTGAGGTCATAAAGATTTCGTTGAGTGCGCAAGCGGCCACGTATACGTCGGAATCGAGTTCGACAATTTCGATGTCCGACTCCGATATCTCATCGGCCAAGCTCTTGTCGAAGATACGAACCTGGTCGAAAACCTCTTTGGGTACCGCAATGCGTTCGACTTTCGCTCGTTGGAACAGAGCGGCTTTCAGGTTTCCGCCAGCTTCGCTAAAATAGAGGCATGCCTCTAGATCAAGCACAAAGTTGATGCCGCTATAGGCCATGCTGTTATGGCCCCAGCCGGTTAACACCGATGGCGGCGATCTGCTTTATCGTACTTGGCTTCAGATTGGTGAGCCGGTACGCATCGAACTGAGAGATTGCCTTCCTGTCGACGGCGGCGGTGAGCATGTTAGGCAGAAGATATCCGAACCTGGCAATCTGCGAGCTAATTCCACCGCCCCCGCTGTTTTCCTCACCTTCGTCTTCTTCTTCGATCATGGGGACTTCAGACGGCAGGGTCGCAGACCACGCAGCGTAAAAGCCTTTGCTCAAGCCCAAATCAGAGACGCGTAAGGCGCTCGCCTGCTTACTGGCGCCAAATCGTCTGGAAAGGAGATCAACGACGGCCCTGGCACCCCTTCCCGCGACGCTTTTATAGGCTTGGGAAAATTCCTCCGCAGGCATCATGACCGAGGCAGTCACCGAGTTGCAGAATCTTTCAACCTGGTTGTTGAGAATGGCGGGGTCTGAAACTCCCGTTTTGCCAAGGAGCACATGCACCACTTCATGCATCAGTGTGAACAGCTTGGTAGCGGGCCGCTGCCCGGTTGTATTCACGAAGATGATGGGAAAGTCACCGGTAGGAGAGTAACAAAACCCACGGAACGGGTCCGCTACCCTATCGCAGAGCACGATGATGCCTTTCCGCTCTAGCGATACACGCGTCTCCCTGAACGTTAGGGTAGGATCCACCGATCCATCGACGCGCTGGACGGGGACATAGAGCGATTTCAATAGCTTTCGCGCGGTCGACTGCTGATGGATGGTCACGCTATTTGTATTGGCGAACCTGGCGCAGTCTTCGAACGCTCGGTCCGCCAGGTAGGCGGCGATAGAACGAGCACGCGCGATTCGCGTTAGTCCTGCCGATGTAAGAACCGCTGGCCTATTATTGGCGGCGCGAAAATCAGGCATATTGGCGTCGATTTCTACGTCTTTGGCGAACAGGAACTGGACCGGTACAGCCAGAGCGGAGGCAAGTGAAAACGCCACTCGCTTGCTGACGTCGGTTGGGGTTGTTTCCATTTCAGTCAAGAAATCTGGTCGGATATTCGCCTCAATCGCGACCGCTTCAATTGACAATCGTCGCGCGCGGCGGATGCTTTCCACTGCCGAAGGTCGGGGGGTAAGTTTCAATGGCATCTCAGTCGCTCGCAACAGAGTGTTTTCGTCTGAATGAGTTTTCCGGACTGCTTCAACTAGCGTTCGGATTGAATTTGGCGCTGTCGATTTTTAGAGAGCTGGCAATCGTTCCTCGAGGACGGCTTGCACGCCAGATCGCGGCAATCGAAACGTTAATCGGATCAAGAAAGGTGAGAAACCCCTCATCAGCCGGCAGCCTTCGGGCACGTTTGGAATCGGCAAAGCGAGAGATCGTCATCAATGACGATAGTTTGGCCACTTGGGTAACATGCTGCGCGGCCGTCACATCCTTGTTCGGGCTAGCGGCCCTGTATTGGTCGTTCTACGCTGCCGTGGACCAGTCTTGCATGGGCGAGCAGCTCGCTCTCTTTACGACCATTGTGCATTTCGTTCCCCTCCCATTGGCTATTCTAATCCTCTACGCCAGAGCCCATTTTGTCTATAAAGACGTTTGGCAAAAGATCAATTTGCTTAAGCAAGATGCACTCGCATAACAATTGGCTGCTCTAACACAGCGTCTCGCAAGGCGATCGGCCAAGGAAGCTTGCGAACCGCCCGACATCGCGGACGTAGTTGCGCTGCGCCTCCTGGCTGAACCGGCGCATGGTCATGTCGTCAATCAACCGTTGGCGCGGCGGCCTGATCGGTGCATCGAGAACAGGGTGGGGGTGGTCAGGCTTCTTGTTGACGAAGCCTGTGATGCTCTGCCCCGCCGAACGACGCTCAATGCGGGCGCGGCAACCGGATCGTGACCTCTACCTTACCACGCGCGTCCATCCCGCGCAGCGGGTTGTTCTCCGACCATTGCGGTGATTGTCGCTGTTCGGCGACAGCTCCGGTTCTTCCAATTAGGTGATGATCACGCTTCGCAGGAGCTAGTGTCGTTACGACGCACTTGAAGTTCCTTCACTGACGTTCCTCGCGATAACGCTAAGCGCCTGATCATATCCACGATCTTGATATAATCTTCGAGGACGTCGCCGGATCGAGACTGTCGGTTGCCCCAGCACCACTAAGGCCGCCCTTGGTGATACCGCCGCGGACCGGCCCCTGCGCGCGCGCAGCGCTGGCGAGGATCGAATTGACGAACGTCGCTGAAACGCCGAGCGCCGTCGCACGGCCGAGAAATTCACGTCGGCTCAGGCGGCCCGCAGCGACGTAACGGCCAAGATATTCGAGTTCCTGCGACATGAGATGTTCCTCCTCCCATTCATTGTTTCGTGCTAATGTCAGCGCTTTATCAAGCTCAGCGGAAGCGAGCGGCCAAAGAATCTCTATTTAAATGGTAGTGGTCAAATACCGATTGTCGTCCCACATCATCTCGTTTCAAGATCGTTCACACGCAGGGCGGATCTGGTTCCGAGATGCGCGACAATCGATACTGACGAAATGACGTGTGATCGAACTACCTGATCGAAATTGTGGCCCGTGCTATCTGGCTACTTCCGCTCCAATCTGAGTCTGCGCGATGTCAGGGAAATGCTGCTCGATCGCGGGATTGTCGTTCCCTACGAGACCATCCTCCGATGGTGCCGATGCACTGCCTGATTATGCCCGCCGCATACGCCGAAGGCGCAAACGAAAACGATGTCTGGCACCTCGATGAAGTCGTGGTGCGCATCAACGGTCAGAAATCCTGGGTGTGGCGAGCGGTTGATCAGGACGGATATGTGCTCGACGAGATCGTCCAACGCGCCGCAACACTGCGAAGTCGGTAGCTTCGGCCGAGATAGAAGATACTTTCGTTGCACTGCGCCTGAGCTCAAACCACTCACCGTCAGATCGTAACGGCGCACGCGCTTGTCCACGATCGCCGAAGGCTGCTCTACATTTTCAGCGATGGTTCATGGACGAAGGGGCTGCATGGCTCCGATCACGATCGGCCGAGCTTGAACGACTAAGCGGGCAGACAATCGTCTAAGGTGATTGTGAGGGACCTTGGATTCCGCTGGGGTTCGTGCAGCAAGCATAGGACACTCTACTTTAACCGGCGACTTCTACAGCTGCCGGTACAGGTTATCGACTACGTGGTGCTACACGAACAGGTTCACCTGCTGCATCACAACCACTCCAAGCAATTCTGGAAAGCGATGGACAGCGTGCTTCCAGACTGGCTTGTTCGTAAGCAAGAATTGGAACGCGATTGGGTAGGTTTGCGCGTTTCGCTTTGGCGACTCCGTCGGAGGCCCCCGCTGGCGAAGGGATTGCCTCCACGAGTAAGGTGTCGCGGCGATGAGTTGCCGCAGGTCAAGCTCAGCGAAGCCGATCGACAGTAATGCCCCCACAGGCGGGGATATTCTCACGTGTCAGCGCTCGCCGCCCCAACTGCATTCCGTGTATTCGAGGGCTGAAAGCACGATGCCGATCCCTGACTACCAATCGCTCATGCTCCCGGTTCTTGAGGTCGCTTCGAAGGACGAAACCTCCGTTCCACTAGCCGAGGCCGAGATTGCTGCACGGTTTGGTCTCACCGCTGAAGAGCGTGAGCAGCTGTTGCCGAGCGGCAAGCAGCACGTGCTACACAACCGTATCCACTGGGCGAAATTCTACATGAGCAAAGCGGGACTGCTCGCCCCTCCCGCACGAGGGCGGTTCGTTGCCACCGAAGCAGGTCGGTCATTGCTCACCAGCGGCCCTGGCCGCATCGACGTGAAGCTGCTATTGAAACACCCAGAGTTTAGGAAGTTTTACAAGGGCAACGGCTCCGATGATAGTGCAGGGGATGCGATATGTAGGTGACAGCGATTGGTGCCCCCCTGAGAGGCTGAGATTACGTGGCGCAATGAGCCGGACGGACCTGACAAAATGCTGAAGTACTTCGATGAGATCGCGCCTTTCATTTTCAATGATCGCTGCCATCCAGTGGCACCGTGGGCGGATCAGGAGAATGTTCTTGGATTGAGCTATGAGCAGATCATAGGCGACCAAGGACGCGAAGTTCAGCTCGAGACCATTCGCAGAATTGTAGAGTTTTGCGAGATCGAGCGGCCGCCGCAGCCTGAGCTGATCTTAAACCAGCTGATCGGACAGCAGACCTTCACCCTGTCTAGCGGGCGAACTTCGTGGGAGGCTTGCTGGAATGCCGAGATCGAGGCGCGGTTTACCGCGCTGGGAGGGACGAGACTCAACGAGCGATTCGGATTCGGTTCGAGATAGATTTCAGGCTGTCGCAGAGCCCGGCGATGGCAGGTTACGCTCGGAGCCGCTCGCCGGACATTTATGCGAGCGATATTCTCGAAAGGCGCGCTGACCACTGCCCACCTGCCGCCCGCGCAATCACTTCCTGAAGTGCCGACATTATATGCCACATCTCGGCGACAACACGGTTCACGCGCGTTGACGATACCGTTGGCCATCGGGGGCACGGTGCTCGAAGCAGAACCTGTGGGATGGCTGCTGCGGCTTGGGAAACTTATGAGATTCGGGCAAAACGGGGAGCACGCCACCGACGTCTCCGATATCGTGCCGTCCATCCGCCAGCGCGGCATCCTCCAGCCGCTGCTTGTTCGCGAAAACGGCAGTCCGGACGCTTTCGACATCGTCGCCGGGCGGCGGCGCTACTACGCCGCAAAGACATTCGTCGATGAGGGGCGAGCCGGTCGAAGCCCTGCGAGCCATCATGGAACCGGCGTGGATGCGGCCGCTCTCGCAGCCTCGCTGATCGAGAACATCGCGCGGCTCGAGCCGGATGAAGTCTCGCAAATGGAGACCTTCGCCAACTGCTCAAGGCAGGCGGCGCTGTGCCCGCCATCGGCAATACCTACCGCCGCGAGATCGACGCCAGAGCGTGCGCTATTTGACACTGGCGAACTAGGACCGGTAGAGGAATGGCTGGCGCAGTTCAACAGTCCCGACACCTACGCCCCGCGCCGCGGGCTTGAAGGCGTGACGAATCCACCATGGCCGCGCTGTTTGCGACCTATGCCGGCCAGATCGTCGCCGATCTCTTTGGCGAGGATAGCTATTTCGCCGACGCGGATACGAGGCGACTGCGCGGCGCAAGGCAGCCTATCTCCGGATGGTCCGATGTCATTGTTCTGGACGCCAATCACTATTTCCATTCCTGGGAGTACGAGAAGATACGGAAGAAGAAGGGCGGCACAGCCCGCCTACAACCTGGCTCACACCATCTGCCAAGCCATTTGCGGTTCTCTGCTTCTTTCACAGGAAAGGCGCAGCAAGAACGGGGCATACCTCGATACAAGCGTCCGCAGCCCTCAACATGCGTTCACTTGGTTTAAATCCTGGCAGCATTCCCAGGATCATGGCGTTAAGGAACCGCGATCCACCCAGGCGCGGATGAGTCGTGTGCCCTATCGCCAATCTGTAATTTGAAGGCCGACCGCCATCGGAATGCAATATTCCCCGCATTTGAGACGCCAGATGCTCCGCGTTTCTTTTTACCTTCCCCGCTCATCTTTTGTTCTCGTCGAGATAGATCAACAAATGACAAGAAATTGCCCAATAAATGACGCCACGTAACCAATGTCATGTGCTTCAGCGCTCATTCTCTTCATAATTTCTGGCAGAGAGAGCGCAACTGTGCTTTGAGTTCATTCCGGCCTAAACCTTCGGAAGCTTTGGCTTCGTGTCCGGCAATAAGGCGAGAGACCCTCGTTCCGTGTTGCCACCTTCCCAATTTTTGCAAAGGCCGTGCCAACACCTCAGCGCCCGGTAAGCGCCATTTGCTTTGAAAACCTCCACAGTGCCCAGATGTCGGTTGTCGTGAACCTGACATTTTGTTTGCTTCGCGCCGCCAGAAGGCGTGGCCACAGGCACGGTCCCGAAGCACGAAGACCATAAGAGCGCGTGCGACACGCGGCATGACGTCGTCTGACGCATCGATGTCGGGCTCCACTACGTTGAAGTTGCCGCACGCCAGATGGTCGTGAACGCGTTCAAACTTGACCCGCGAGCTCGAGCCGAAAAGCAGCGCCAGGTTTGGCCTTGTTCGGCGCCGGATGAGGCGGCGCAAGCCGGCGGCAATGGCGGCGACCATGCCATGGCGCCTGTCTTCGCCGCCCTTCGAGCGCTCCGACTAGGATGTGGTACGCGCTCTCACCATCCCTATGGCTAGACGATAGAGGCCGTAGAAGCCTGATGCGCCGTGGTCCAGGCGGTCGGTAAACCATCTGAACGTTGGCATGGGCGCATTGTGGCAGCCGGACGATGCCTTCTTCGATCTCCTGCGCAACAAGGATATTGCCAACGCATGCTGGCCAATGTTGCAGTCAAGCGTGTCGCGGACGGCAATTTCGCCGAGAAGGTCAAGAGGCAGAAGCCGATCGTTTCCGGTCCGGCGAGAACGATCGCGAGAAACTCGAGAGGCTGGCTGCCGCGCTGGATGAAATTCCCGATCGTGCTACACCATTCACAGCGGCTTCCGCGCGGCCGATCAGTGGGCCAAGGCCCGGTCGCAGTTTGCGCCGCCAAACGCGGAATGAGCGGACAGGGCAGGGCGAGGATTTCCTGGCCCGTTCCTGCGACGCGGCTGCTTCCGCCGTCGCTTAAGTTGCATGTGCACGTATTCGCGAGCAGCGAGTGCTGGAATCCGCACAAGCCACGGCGCGTGAGCCCTTATCAATTCGGGAAACCTGCTCGTTTATCGGCGCTGTCGCAATTGGCGCGGAGCTTGCCAGGACCCTTGGTGCAATGTGAGACCGGAGCGCAGCCACGGGAGATGCCCGGGAGGGAGGAACCCGCCTCCATCCGGTCAGGAGACAAGAATTGTTGAATATAATCCCGCACACCCGCAGCGCGAGTCCCGCGCCCCTAAGCCCTCTTATCCCAGCTTTACGTGCAGGTGTTTGCTGCAGTCACGCTCAGCAATCGCACTCGGCCGCCTGAAGCCGCTCGGCGAACGGCGACCGCGGCTGGGCAGTTCGCACGCACACAGCGCCGCTCACGGATTGGTCGGCTGTTGGGCCCAGCCATCCCACCGCATCTGTTCGAATAGCACGAGCCCCTTGACCTCCCGTCATCCGCGAACAGCGGGTGAGGCATTAAAGCGGTGCCCCCTTTGACGTCAAAAGGCCAGCCGTTGCTGCCCTGCCTTCCACCGTTACTTGGAGCCCCCCATGCTTAATCCAAAAGCCGGCCCTATCGCCCTTTCAGTCCTCTAGCCCTGCTTTTTTCCGGGCTGGCGACGCACTGGCGGCGCTCGCCTCCAGCAAACAGGGAAAATATGAGGCGTTCCATCACGCCCTTATGGCTGCTCGCGGCCAGCTCAGCGAATTCGACATCTTGACTATCGCACGACACGTTGGCCTCGAGGTTGAGCAGCTCAAGCGGGACATGGAAGACCGCGCCATCGAAAACGTCCTCGAGCGCCATTGCGCGCTCGCCAAGGAGCTGTACATCAACGTCACGCCGGCGTTGGTTCTCGGCGACGAAGTGATTCAGGTGTGCTCAAGATTCACACGCTGGTACGCTTCATCGCCAAAGAGCGGGAAGAAGCTATGCGTCGTGCCGGATCACCAACTTCGGCATTGTGACAGCGTGGCGGCCGGTGCGATCCCGTTCTCTGGCCACGAGTGCCGCCTCTCGCGTCGGGCCAAATCTCTTATATGGCCCGGCAACGCGGTGCCAGCGTGCAAAGTCCTGCCTTCAGCTCGCTTTCCTCAACTTGGCCGAACGCGATCGCACAGCTCGGTATTCAGCCGGTCCTGGTGTTTCCGTTCCGCCATCGGCGCCTTTCACCGAAGCCTCGCCAGAAGATAGGCGGGAGGCGCGCCGACGCCTGCTTCAGATCGCGGCCGGCGCGACGATGATCGTCATGGGCTCTCGCCTCCTAGGTGATCGTACAAGTCCCAATTGTCAGAAGGATCTGTTGACGTGGACGCCTAGGCGCCAAGCTCGCGCCGCCTGTCGACAGTGTGGTCCTTGGCGTGTTGGATAAAGCCGCAAAGCGGTCGCAAGAAATCCCGTTCGGATTGACGAAAATGACGGTGGCCGCACCCATGCACCTCGATCATGCCATTCAAGGCCGAGGCTCTGGTCGAGGTCACCTCATTGAGGATGACGGCGGCCTGAATTGCCTGGATCAAGCAGCCAACCGTGGTGCGCGACACCTCATTATTGAATTGAGGGCGGCGCCGGTGTTCCGGCATTGAAATCCTGATATCAATTGTGCGACAGGCTGCCTCATCGAACCGCTGGCGGAGGCAAGCGTAGGCTGCAGCACCAGATCACAGGCATGCCGCCAGCGAGGCCATCCCATGTGCTTAATGGCCATGCCGCCAAGATCGAATTCGCTACCGGCATGAAACCTTGGTGTGGTGGAGGTGTTGAGAGGCACCTGCGCCAGGCTGGCGAACGGTTAGTAGCGGGCAAAACCCGTAGCTCAGCTCATAGCGCGCCTAAACAAAGGCGGGCATCGTACAAGGCCGCAGTCCTTCGGACTTAGGTCCAAAAGAGCGGCCCAGGTGATTTCGCAAGCCGGGCGGGGTTTGCGCCGTTCGCATCAAGAGCTGTCCGCCCGGCCAATTCTGTCCCTCACATAAGCTGGCGGTCAGCCGCAAACGGTATACCAGCTGTCGAATCGGCCATTGTTTGGAACCGCACACAGAGCGCCGTAACAAACCTTCTCACCCTTGAAGTAGGCCAGGAACTGCAGCAAATGCGATATTTCGCGCTGTTCATCTTCGTCCCGGATAAGCTCCGGACCGCCCTGCGACTTCAGTGCCAGCTCGATCAACTCGATCGCCCGATCTTTGTTGCCGCTCTCGTGATAGTAGAGGGCTGCCAAACGATAGGGCAGGAGCTTACGTTTGTCGCTTTCCGGGGGATTCAGTGCCAGGATGTGTTCGGACAGCTGTTTTCCCATCGCCAAGCGCTCAGCAGACGGAAAGTGCGAATGGTCATAGTTCGGAAAGAAGAGCTCGTCTAACGCCGCAACCATCCAATTCTCGGAGTTTCTGTTGATCGCGTCGCGAACGAATTGGCGCATGACGGGCAAGCCGACCTGCATGTCCTTCATTTTGTGAAGCAACAGATTCACATGAGAACGGCGGAAACCGAGGTTGTCCGGCATCAAGGCGATGCCTTCTTCGATCGCCGAGAGCGCCGTCCTCCAATTCTTTTTCTCCACCGCCGCCCGATATCTGTCATTGATCGGCTTCTTCAGCGCTTGTTCGCGCGCTATGGGTTCGCCTTCCGCGATCCGCTCCGCATCGGCGGATTTTGCTTTATCGCTGGTGCGCCAGCTGCCGTTAAGCACCTTCGGCAAGACCTCATCGAGTTCCGTCGGTGCACCAATAAAGGCGATGCAGCCGTCTCGGTCGACCACGAAACTGGTGGGAATCCAGAAAGAAAAGCTGGGCTCCATCCAAAGCTTGTCCATTTCGCCTGTCGAGTCGAATGCGATCCGATAGTTCAAATTCGGGAACTTTTCCGTCAACCAAGCGTCCAACGTGCTTCGGGCCTCATCGGCCGTTGGAGCGCGTTCACTAGCCGCGACTCCTACGATCTCAACGCCGCTTTCCCTGTATTTCTCCTGCAGCTGCATCAGATGGGGCATCCCGTCCACACACGAACCGCACCAAGTTGCCCAAAATTCGACGATGTACACTTTGCCAGGCTCGAAGCTGGTGAGGGGCTCGCCACGCAGCCAGGTTTCCGCTTGAATCGAAGGAGCCGGGGACTCGATCTGCAACACCACGTTGTTCTCCAAAGCCGTTGTCAAAGGTTGTGAGATTTTCTGCACGAGCTTATTTCCCTCTCAGAGACGGCACACGGTTCAGGGGAGAGAACATCCTCGTCTGCTCCATTGCATACCGTCCTGCTGCAAGCGTTGCAAGGTCCATGCCAGCGGGCTCAGCGCGCAAGTGCATGAATATGCTTTGAAAAACCTCCGTAGTGCCCGGATGGCGGTTGGATTGAACCTGACAAATTTCTGCCTTTGTCAGGTTTTGAACGCGCATTGCCCGTGTTTCGCGCCGCCAGAAAAGCGTGGCCCATCCGCACGATCCTGAAGCCCAAACCGTCGAACCCGTGCGACACCGCCGCAATCATGTCGCGCCATGCATCGATGCCAAGCGCCTCGGCGTTGAGCTCGCAGCACGCCAGAGACATCATCGACGAGACGTTCAAGCTCGACCCGGGAACGGGAAAACGGCCCGAGGTTTGGCCTTGGTCGGGACGGCCGAACGGCAATATCGCCGAGAGGGAAAGACGCAGAAGAAGATCATCACACCCGGCGAGCCGAAAGTGTCGGCAAGCCATCGCAGAAGGCAGCAAACATGCAGGCCCAGACGTATCGCTGGGCGATCTGAGGGAGTGGCATACGTTGCGCGCCTGGTGCAGAAATTGCTCGCATCATGCCGAAGTAAGGTCGGCCGCGCTAATCCGCCGGTATGGCAAAGGCGCGCTATTCAGCACGGTCGAGGGCACTTGGTTGCCCGGGAATTGAACCGGCTCATCACTGGTCAGTGACAATGCCAGCGAGTTCATCTCGAACGCCATCCTCTCCTGCGCGGATCAGAACCGGTCGAATGGCATTCCATGCGCATGGCAAGCATCGCTATCGCCTGTGGCGCGCCGACTGCAACACCGCGCGGCCGCACTCCCAAATCGCCTGGCAGACACCGGCCGAGTTCGCCACCACCTTCAACCCGCGACGGTCGCTCGCGCTGCGCTATGCGAAAGGTTCCGCGCCAGCGCCCGTCGCTTCACCCGCCCAGCAGCGCACAACCCACGCCGGAAACGAACCCAAAACTGGAGAAACTCGGGGCGACGTCATTTAGATTCCACCCATGCAGAGGTACTTCATTCCGAGGTAGTCTTCGAGCCCGTGGCGGGAACCCTCCCGCCCGATGCCGGACTGCTTCAAGCCGCCAAAGGGCGCCGCTTCCGAAGACATACGCCCCGTATTGATGCCAATCATGCCATATTCCAATGCCTCGGCCACGCGCCAGACACGCCTCAGGTTCGAGGCATGGAAATAGGCGGCGAGCCCGTAATCGTGTCGTTTGCCTCACAGATAACCTGATCCGCATCGTGGAAGCGGATGATCGGCGCCAACGGCCCGAAAGTCTCCTCTTGCGCAACCGCCATGATGCTGGAGATCTCGGTGAAGACTGTGGGTTTGAAAAAGGTGCCATCCTTGCCGATATGTTCGGCCGCGCATCGAATTATCCCACCTTTGGCAACGGCATCTGCGATGTGGGACTCGATCTTGGCCAAAGCATGCATGTCGATGAGTGGTCCGACGTCCACTCCCGGAGCGAAGCCGTCCCCAACCGATAAGTGCCGGACTTTCTCCACGAACTTCTCGACGAACTCATCGTGAACGCTCGATTGGACGTAAAGCCGGTTCGATGAAACGCGCAAGTCTGGCCGGCATTGCGGAACTTCGCCTGGATCGCGCCGTCAACCGCAGCGTCAATATCCGCGTCATCGAAGACGATGAAGGGCGCATTGCCGCCGAGCTCGAGGCTGACCTTCTTGATCTGGTCCGAGCGCTGGCGCATGAGCAGTCGGCCAACCGCGGTGGAGCCTGTAAAGCTGATCTTTCGGACCTTGGCATTGGAGCAGAGTTCGCGGCCCCACGCGACCACCTTCGGTCGCATAGACCAGGTTGACGACGACGTCAGGAAAAGCCGGCTTGCTGCGCGAAGCCGTGCCACGCCACGATCAGATCGAGCGCGGCTTCGTTGCGTGCGGGTTCTGTGGTCAGTGGAGGGCGGAGGAAAAAGCGCTCGGCGTGCTCGCCCTCGCGATACCGCTGGTTCGCGCCGGCAAGCGCCCATGTCGCGTCGGCAGCGCCCTGGGCGCTGCCGTATTGTTCTATGAGGCGGTTCGCGATTGCCTCGCGCATCGTCTCGCCGATGGATGCCGCGTGTTCGCTGCGCAGGCGGAAAGCTTCGAGGAAGCGCTGGCGCATCGAGGAGACGTCGATCCGGAATTCTCCCATTCCATCATCGACAACCGCTTGAGCGAATGATGGGTGGTCGGGAGCTGGGTTCTGAATGATTTCCAGCAAGCGTAAGCGCGTGCGCTGTATTCGTCGCCCGCTCAGGAACAGGCGGCCATCCCGGGTCGGGCCGAGAAGCACAGCGCTCGCCGCCGAGAGGTAAGCGTTGGGATACAGGTATTTGGCGATGGCGTGCTTGAGTATCGTGGCCTCGATATCCTCCCCGGCATCGACATAGATGCCGCGCATTAACTGGACGAGCTTGCCCGTTTCAGCCTGATAGTGGCTGCGGGTTTTATCGATGTTTTCCCAACGAGGTGAAGGGCCATTTTCTAAAGTTCCCGTATCTGAGATACGGGAAAGCTAGCATAATCATCATATTCAAGAGTTTCTAACTTTCCCGTATTTGGTATACGCAAAAGTTAGAATACTTTCTCGGAACGACGGCATTCTTCGGGGCGGGAATCGAATCACGGGAGAGAACCTGGTCTGCGAGGGCGCGCAGGCAGTCTCAAGGCGTTCATTCTGCCACACCATAGTCGGATCAGCCACACGTAGTTCGGCGAGTCCTTCAGCTATTGTAGAGCGTGGGATTATTCGCTGTCACGGGCCAACGCCCGGCCGAAAGCAGCTTCTTCGCCGCCCCCCCCCTGCCTGGTCGAGGATCACCTGCTCGATGAGGGCCGGGCGGCGCTGGATGTAGTCCATGCCGAGTTTGTCGAGCTGCAACCCGACAAGCGTGGCGGAAATCGACCTGGAGGAACCCAGATTGTGGATAGCATAGGCGCCGATCAGATACTTCTTGCTCGCTTCGAGTTCGGCCGCTGTTGGGCCTGTGTCCACCAGCTCGTTGATCAGTTGTGTTATCAGGTCGAGCGTCTCGGCCGCCCTGTCGGCGCGCGTCGACGTCGTCACGACAAGCATGTTGGAATGCTGGTAGCCTTCCAAGCTGGACGAGACACCGTAGGCAAGGCCGCGCTTTTCGCGCACTTCCTGGAACAGACGTGAGGTAAATCGTGAGCCTCCGACTATATCGTTCATCAGCTGTCCCGCGTAGAATTCCGGGTCGTTGCGTCCAATGGCGAGAAAGGCCAGCTGGAGCGAAGTCTGGTGGAGGGCGTATGCGACCTGCGTCCGCTCGGCGCTTAGTGACATCAGATACGGGGGCGAGCGCCTGTTTCTGAGGCAAATCGCCGAACAGCTGGTCGAGCCTTGCTCTCAGGGCTTTGGCATCTATGTCGCCTACGACCGCCACATGCAGCCCGTCGCGGGCGAAAGCGGCTTTGTGGAAGGCGCTTAGATCGGAGGGCGTTACGCTGGTCAGGCTCCCTTGGGCGGTCTCGAATACGCCGTAGATTCCGCGCCGCCAGGCCAGCTCGGCGATCGCGTGAGGTTCGCGCTCATTGGCAATGATTTCGGAGAGAAGCTAGGCGCGTATGCGGTCGAAAAGTGCTGGTATAGCCGGCTGCGAGTCCCGCCGCCGAGGATGTCGGCCAGCAGTCGAGCGCCTCGGCCTCGCACCAGGGACCGCCCATCGAATGACTCATGCGAGGCGTCTCAAGGCTGTCCGCGATCCAGCGCCAGATCTCCGCCTCGCCCGAGGCGCGCAGAGCTGGCCCGGTTGTGCAGAGCCGTAGGCAATATTCGCCTTCCTAGTTCGGATGTGTAACGCTTGCGTCTCCCGTCGCATTCTACCTCGCTTTCCGAACGTAGCCGTGATGCGAACTCTTGCTGCATATAAAGTCGAATCAGGGGGATTGGGTCATACGATACGGAGTCTTGACTTTGGCAGTCGCTCTGCGACATTACCTATATAAAGGTCGAAAGATGGCGATATGGATCATGCATAGGTCACGGAGACCCGAATGACGGCAGCGCATAAACGCACCTATTCGCGCTACGCGATGGAAGCGCTTGGCCTTTTCGGTAAGACCATCCGGCTGGGCCGGATGCAGCACCGGTTAACCGCACAGGAGTTAGCCGAGAGAATCGGTGTTTCACGCAGCACCCTGCAGCGCATCGAGAAGGGCGATCCCAAAGTCGAAATCGGACTGATGTTCGAAGCTGCTGCCATTGTCGGTGTGAAGCTGTTCGATGCGGACGGCAAGGGCATCACAGCCCTCACAGGCCGCATGGACGATCGCATCGCGCTGCTGCCGAAGCACGTCTACAAGGCCGGCAAGCAGATCGTCGATGAGTTCTAAGGTCCCCAAGTACGACGAAGCCTATGTCTGGGTCTGGCTGCCGGGCGAGACCGCACCGGTTGTCGCCGGGCGGCTATATGCCCATGACGGACTCGTCAGCTTCAACTATGGCAGGAGCTTTCGTGAACTGGGCAGCGCGATCCCGCTTTATCTCCCGGAACTGCCCCTGAAGGCAGGCGAATTGCCTTTGCTTCCTGGCCTAACTATGCCGGGATGCATCCGCGATGCTGCCCCCGATGCCTGGGGACGACGGGTTATCCTAAACCGCAAATTCGGTGTGAAGGGCGATGAAATCGCGCGGCTCGATATTTCAGAACTGACGTTCCTGCTGGAAACAGGCTCGGATCGCATCGGCGCGCTCGATTTTCAGTTTTCGCCCACGAATTACGAACCGCGCGCACTGGCCAATGCCACTCTCGAAGAGCTTGTCCAATCGGCGGAGCGGGTAGAGAAAGGTATTCCGCTCACCCCCGAATTAGATCAGGCGCTGCATCACGGCAGCTCGATCGGCGGCGCAAGGCCAAAGGCGCTGATCGAGGACGACGCCGTCAAGCATGTCGCGAAATTTTCCTCGTCTGCCGACCTTTATAGCGTCGTCAAAGGAGAATTCATAGCCATGCGGCTTGCCGCCTTGTGCGGCATCAGAGCGGCATCCGTCTCGCTCGTTCGCGCCGCAGGCAAGGACGTGTTGCTCGTCGAGCGATTCGACCGGATCAAGGTCACGGGCGGCTGGCAACGCAAATCCATGGTCTCAGCGCTGACGATGCTCGCGCTCGATGAGATGATGGCGCGTTACGCCAGCTACCAGGATTTGGCGGAGATCATTCGCCACCGATTCACCGCGCCGTCGGAAACTCTGCGCGAGTTGTTCAGCCGCATTGTCTTCAACATACTTTGCGGCAACACCGACGATCATGCCCGCAACCATGCGGCATTCTGGGACGGAGCTAAGCTCACCCTCACGCCTGCCTACGATATTTGTCCGCAGGCCCGCAGTGGCCAGGAGGCCAGCCAGGCCATGCTCATCAGCGGCAATAACCGCATGAGCCGGATCGCCTCCTGCCTTGAAGCCGCGCATCACTTCCTGCTCAGCGCGCCGGAAGCTCTAGCGATTGTTGAAGGCCAGCTCCGATGCATTGCGGAGAATTGGCCGCGTGTCAGCGAGGAAGCTACGCTATCCGGCACAGATCGCAATCTGTTCTGGGGCCGACAGTTCCTCAATCCCTACGCTTTTACGGCGCTGGAAGGGAGCGCCGACGTTCTCCGCGCTCTGGCTGACGAACTACGCAACAGTGTTCACGCCTGATCCGGCGCTGGATTTCGGATAAGCTCGGCAAGTGCAAGACGCCCACAATATGGACAATCCTTGCCGTGCCAGCACGAAGACATGAACAGACTGCTCTTCGACAGCGACAACGTGCAAGCGGAGAGATGTGGAGCTGACACCGCAAGAGCCCACAGACGCGCGACTTCCCACGATACAACTCCACATAACTGAGCGTCTACAAGCGGTGCAGCCAGCCTAACATCCCGCCATCATAGCGATGATCGTCTGGTCTTTTGCCGATGACATCACGTCGGGAAAGACTTGTTCGAGCGCTTGCCGCTTCATATCGATACCGGCCCGGGCGTAGCGCATCGTTACGTTCAGCCCCGAGTGGCCTAGCCATTGACTGATGGTGGCGATGTCAACATCCGCCTTGACAAGGTGGATGGCCGTCGTGTGCCGCAAAGAGCGGTGATGGATGCTTTTTCCGCCAGGGTGGTTCCTTCCCCCGCAGCCATATCAACATGTTTGCGCAGCAAGTATCGAACACCGAACCGGGTCAGCGGTGTGCCGCGGTCGTTGAGAAAGTCCCTTTGCTCGGCGGGACAGGGCGATACCAGACGAAGGTCACAAATTCGAAGATTCAGGATTCCCTGAACTCGTGCATCCGTATTGAACATCAGCGAAAACAGCGCGTAATCCCGCTGTCCAGAAGGCGTGCGGCGGTCGATACGCGCCAGGACGCTCTTGATTTCCGGGCCTTCGAGATATGCGACAGGTGCCACCCGCGCGCCCTCTTGAAGGGAAGTGTCACCACCAGTTGCAGCGCATCCATATATTCGGGGTGCTCCGAGATCAGGGACCGCGCAAAGGTATTCATCGCCGCCAGCCTTTGCATTGCGGGTCGCAACTGCCACGCTCGACCTCAAGTGACGTGAGAAAGCTGCCGATCCTGTCGTTATTGATGTCGGAGACCGCTTCTTTCAAGAATATCTTCCCGCTCTCCGCGGCATGAGCCCGTGGCATGCTTCGGCCCAATGCGGTGGATTGATGTTTCTTCATGCCACAACCTCGCTGACGAGACCGCCGAAAGCCCCTTCAAAGCGGTCGGTGGCGATCTCTCTCAGCTTTGGAAGGTAGTGCATTGATTTTTCGTGGAATGAGGACCCTGTTTAAGGGGTGCTTTTCGTCCAAACGGGACCCCTTAACGATGGGGTCATCAAGATGCCTCCGGCTTGATCCGAGGCATTTGTGTTTTGGATGTTGGTTTTGGAGACGATTGCAAAGATACGTCGGCTGTCGCTGGTCCAGGGGAAGTCGAGCAAGGCGAGCTGAAGATCTCGCGCAAGGTGGTGCGCAAGGTCCTGCGTTCTGAGGAGACGGAGTTCCGCTACGAGCGCAAGCACCAGCCCTATCCCCGCATGGGAGCCTGGCGTGAGACGCTGGACCGGCTGCTGTCGGCGAATGCGGCCAAGCCGCAGCGGGAGCGGCTGACGCTGATCCGTATTTTCGAGGAGCTTCGCGGCCTCGGCTATGACGGCAGCTACAGTTCGGGGTGGCGGCATGCTCAGAGCTGGGCGGCGGATCGCGCCAGCGCCGTGGCCGAGGCCTACATTCCGCTGAGTTTTGCACCTGGCGAGGCTTACCAGTTCGACTGGAGTCACGAGATCGTCCTGCTCGACGGCGTGACGGTGACAGTGAAGGTCGCGCACATGCGGCTCTCACAGCCGCATGTTCTTCGTGAGGGCCTATCCGCGCGAGACGCACGAGATGGTGTTCGACGCGCATGACCGGGCGTTCGCCTTCTTCCGTGGCGCCTGCACGCGCGGCATCTACGACAACATGAAGACGGCGGTGGACGCGATCTTCATCGGCAGGGATTCGCCGCTACAGCCGCCGCTTTGCGCAGATGTGCGGGCATTACCTTGTCGAGCCGGAGGCCTGCACACCGGCGGCCGGCTGGGAGAAGGGGCAAGTCGAGAACCAGGTCGGGCTGGTGCGCGAGCGCTTCTTCACACCGAGGCTGCGCTTCAAGACGTTGGAGGATCTCAACGGCTGGCTGGCCGACAAATGCGTTGCCTAATGCCAAGGCGCGTCGGCATCCCGAACAGGGTGAGCGCACGATCTGGGACGTATTCGAAGAAGAACGCGCCAGCTTCATTCCCTATGCCGGTCGC
>NZ_RZTA01000259.1:0-1258 GCF_004023115.1 Mesorhizobium sp. M6A.T.Cr.TU.017.01.1.1 | reverse complement strand
CCCCTACTCCCCTACTCTTGAGCGTCTTGTACACGGCAATGCCGGCGGCGAGGTCTTCAAGGGCCGCGCCGACCGATTTGAACAGCGTGATCTCACCGGGGCTCTGCCGGCCCTTCTTCTGGCCGCGCGCCAGTTCATGCAGATCGGCGACGATGGCTTGCGCCTTCAGCACGCCCGAGGCCAGTGGTTGGACGATGTCGCCCGCCTCCTTGGTGGCGCCGGCCCGGGTATCGACATAGACGCGGGCACGCGCAATTGCATCGTCGTCGCTCTCGCGCATATCAGGCGTGAAGCCGCCGACCAGATCGACATGGGTTCCCGGCTTCAACAGCGCGCCCTTGATCAGCGGTGTGGTCGTGATCGTCGCCGACGAAACGATGTCGGCCTGGCCGAGTTCGGCGTCGAGATCGCTCGCGGCGGTGGCCGCAAAACCCTCGGCGCGCAATTTCGCCGCGACCTTTTCGGCATTGGCCGGCGTGCGGTTCCAGATGCGGATCGTCGTGATCGGCCGCACCGCCGAATGCGCCTTGGCGAGGAACGGCGACAGCGCGCCGGCGCCGACCACCAGCAGCCGTGAAGCGTCCTCGCAGGCCAGATAGGAGGCGGCCAGCGCCGAGGCGCAGGCCGTGCGCCACTGCGTCAGCCGCTGGCCGTCAATCATGGCTTCGGGCTCGCCCGTCGCGCCGTCGAGCAAGAGGTAAAGCCCCATCACCGCCGGTTTGCCTACGGCGTTGTTGTCGGGCGACACCGTGACGATCTTGACGCCGATATGGCCGTCTGCCGAAGTGCCGGCCGCATTGAAGTCGGTCCAGGCCGGCATCAGGAGCAGGGTCGAGGCCGCGCCGTCGGGCCGTTCGACTGTATGATGATGCCTGACCGGTTGCACCGCGCCATCGCGAAAGGCCGCGCGCAGCGTCTCGACCAGTCCGGGAAAGGTCAGTGCATGGTCGACCTCGGCCGCCGAAATGGTCAGCATGGGGAAACTCCACAGAGAGAAATACGCCTCGGCATGACCACGAAAATCGGAACCGATTTTCGGAAAAGATCATGCGCAAATCACATGGAACAGCGCCCTTTGCGCGTCAAAAAAAGACGCGCGGCGCTGTATTGGCTCAGCTCGTCGGCTTCGGCAAGGCCGGGCCCTGTGGTGCAGCCGGTGCGCGGCTGACCGCCTGGCGCAGGTTCTCGGCTTCGACACCGCGCTGGCGCGCCAGCTTGCGATAGCGGCCCTGCTTGACCCAGGTTGCCAGGCTGCCGA
>NZ_RZTA01000258.1:0-1287 GCF_004023115.1 Mesorhizobium sp. M6A.T.Cr.TU.017.01.1.1 | reverse complement strand
CGCCGCCAAAGGGTACCGCACGTTGCTGTTGCTTGGTGATGATGAACTCGGCCAGCAGCTCGGCATCCGAATGGCCTTCCCATAAGCCGAAGGAATCCTGAGTACGAATGAGCCGCAGGAGGCATTTGACGAACGGGGAAGCAAGGGCCTCGTCGTCATTGTTGACAGCAGGGCCAACCGGAGGAATTTCGTTGTTCGTCATTTCAGTCTTCGTCTTCGAGGTACGATTTCCTTTTCCTGCGATGCCCACTCCGGGTCGGCTTGCGTGGCCGACGAATGGCTTGGGCGGGCCAACCCCAAGAGTGCCCCGTGGCCGACCTCGACATGTCCACGAGTGCGAGACCTGCGGCGCGAATTCGCGGCGCACATCGTCTGCGCCGCGATCCGACCGGTGGTCAACGCAATTGAAATCCAACCTGCCGCAAGCCGCCGCCCTGCTGCATCGACATACTTGCTGCGAAGAGAGCCTCGATGGGCGGATTGGCCAGTGTTCAATTCCAATTGTCAGTCCCTTCGCGATTCTTGCTCAGGAAGTGACTGCGTTTTGAGTTTCGGGTGCCTTCTTTTGCGGAGCCACACAAAGATCCGCGTGACAGGCAGGCTCACCCGTGTAGTTGGCCAGTGCTTCGAGCAATGGGGTAAGATAGTACTGTTTGGTGTGGTCCGGAATTGGCCCCAGCCGGTCCACCGATTTCAGTGCCACCTCGATCAACTCGATTGCGCGATCTTTGTTGCCGCTCTCGTAATAATACTGAGCTACCGGGAGGTACCGGAGGTATTTAAACGGGCCATCGCCGTTCGGGGGATTGAGTGCCAGTATCTGTTCCGAGAGCTCGTTGCCCATCGCAAAGCGCTCCGCGCGCGGAAGATGGGAATTGTCCATCGTGGGATCGAAGAGTTGGTTGAGGGCCAAGGCCATCCACGACACCGCGTCGGACGTTTTGTCGATCGCGTCCTCGACCAATTCTCGCATGACCGGCATGCCGGTCTTGATGTCGCGTAGCTTGTGAAGCAGAAGATCCGCATGAATCTGCCGGAACTCACAAGAGTCTGGCATCAAGGCGAGGCCTTCTTCGATGGCCAAGAGCGCCGCCGTCCAATCCTCGGCCTGCATCGCCGGCTCAAGTTTGGCGTATATCGGCCCGGTAAGCGACATTTCGCGCGCTGCAAGTTGGTTATGCGCGATGCGCTTTGCATCGGCGGCTTTCGCTTCATAGCTGCTGCGCCAGCTGCCGTTAAGGACTTTCGGCAAAACGTCATCGAGTTCCGCCGGGTGGCCGATAAAAG
>NZ_RZTA01000257.1:0-1296 GCF_004023115.1 Mesorhizobium sp. M6A.T.Cr.TU.017.01.1.1 | reverse complement strand
GATGAGTGGTGATCGTGGTTGTCGCGGATCTGTATTCCGCAGCATTGGCATCGCCACCGCCGGCGCCATTGCCGCCGATGCCGACTGTGAGGCCAAGGCCGACACCAATGACGCCGCCGCCATTGCCGCCGCCGCCGCCGATCGACTGCACGATGATGCCGGCCGAGCGCTGCTCCCACGTTTCCACGGACCCGTTATAGGTCGCGTCGACCGCCAGGCCCCGGCCTGCCGCGCCGGCGCCGCCGCCGATGCCCAGATTGGCGATAGCGCCGAATGTTCCGACAAAACCGCCATTGCCGCCGCCAGCGGTGCGGAAGAACACCTGGCCGCCGTCGCCGCCCCCGCTGCCCTTGCCGCCAACGCCGACGCTCACCCCCAGACTGCCTGCAACCACGAAGCCACCATTGCCGCCGCCGCCGCCAAGCGACTGCGCGATGATGCCGGCCGAACGTGCCTGGCTGGTTTCGACCGTGCCGCCGGTCGTCATATCGACTTTCTTGCCGATGCCACCCGCGCCTGCGTTGCCACCCACGCCGACCGCAACGACGCCCGCGCCACCCAGGGCAAATCCGCCATTGCCGCCGCCGCCGCCGACCGATTGCACCAGGATGCCGATCGAATCGGCGCCGCTTGTCGTGACATGCGAATTGCCGACGTTGTAGTTGACCTCGTCGCCGTCGCCCGCGGCGCTGCCGCTGCCGCCGATCGAAACCGAAGCAATGCCGCCGGCGGCGAAGCTGCCGCCGCCATTGCCGCCGCCGCCGCCGATGGATTGAGCGAGGATACCGATAGCCGAACTGCCATGCGTGCTGACTGTCGCGCCGGCGCCAGCCTGATTGACGTTGACGACGCCGCCATTGCCGCCGGTGCCGCCGCCGCCGCCGATGGCAACCGCCGCGATCGGGCCAGCCGACAGCGCGAAGCCGCCATTGCCGCCGCCACCGCCGACAGACTGGGCGAGCACGCCATGCGCGCCGTCGCCACTACCGTCGGAGCCGGTGATTATCTCACCGCCGACATTGGCGGTCACCGTTCCCGCAGTGCCGCCGCCAGCGCCAATGCCGCCAACAGACACGATGCCGGCTGCGCCACCGCCGTCGCCGCCACCACCCCCGATCGATTCCACCAACATGCCGATCGCACCAATGCCGTTGGTCGTGATCCTGTTGGTATTGGTCGCCGTGGCGTTTCCACCGTTGTTGCCATCGGCACCGGCTCCACCGCCGCCGAACAGACCGAAAGCACCGCCGCCACTGCCGCCGGCGCCGCCGACGGATTGCACGACCAGGCCGGAGG
>NZ_RZTA01000256.1:0-1318 GCF_004023115.1 Mesorhizobium sp. M6A.T.Cr.TU.017.01.1.1 | reverse complement strand
ATCCTGATCAAAGGACCGATCGCGCCGCTGATGTCGGCGCTGACGGTCGCCGTGCTGTTCGCGTTCGAGCGGGACTGGCGCTGGCTGTCGAAGCTGAAGGCGGGGCGCGGCCTGGCTGTCGTGTTGCTGATCATCCTGCCCTGGATCGTCCTGATCACCTGGAAAAGCGGCGGTGCTTTCCTGCAGCAAGCCATCGGCAAGGATATGCTCGGCAAGGTGGCGCAGGGCGAGGAATCGCATGGCCTGCCACCCGGCTTCTATGTCTTGACCTATTCGCTGTTCATGTGGCCTTTCGGCCTGATCGCGGTGGGTGCCGGGCTCCAGGCCCTCAATCGCCTGCGCGATGATCCCCGGCTCCGTTTCTGCCTCGCCTGGTACATTCCGTTCTGGCTGCTGTTCGAGCTGATCCCGACAAAACTGCCGCACTATGTCCTGCCGGCCTATCCCGGCATGGCGCTCATGGTCGGTTGGCTTTTGACATTGAAGCCGCAGGACGCGAACGCGCCGCTCCAGCGCTGGCAGACCTGGTTGTGGTGGGCGACTGCCTTTGGCCTCGCCCTGGTCACAACAGGCCTTGCCGTGCTCTGCATTGCCGCGCCGCTTTATTTTACCGGCACGTTCTCATGGTGGAGCATTCCGGCTGCCCTTGCAGCGCTTGGGGCCGGCTATCTCGGCTTCTCTCGCCAACTGCAAGTGCCGCTCGCTCGTATCGGGGTAATCGCGATTTGCGCCGGTATCACCTACGCTTTGCTGTTCGGTGTCATTGCGCCGTCGTTGAAGCCTATTTGGATGAGCCGCGAGATCGAGGCTGCGGTTCGCGCCAATCGACCCTGCGAGACGACGGTGCTTGCCTCGGCCGGGTATCACGAACCGAGCCTGGTATTTCTGGTGGGCACAAAAACGATATTGACCAATGTCGATGGTACTGCGCAACATCTGCTTGCCGATCCTGCCTGCGCGCTGGCGCTGGCGCCGGTCGGCGAGGAAAAGCGGCTGGACGGCCTGCTGGCAGGGCAGGGCAGGTCGGCGAATCGCGTCGCCCGGATCGACGGCGTCAACTATTCATCGGGGGAGAAACTGTCGCTTGGTCTATACCGGATCATCAACTGACTTCAGTGGTTTGGCATGAGCATTGGTCGCAGATTTCTGGATCTTGAGTTGCTTCGAAAGCTGCCGGCTCGGTCGGTGGGCAATGTCCAGAAAACGATAGCGATCGCTCGTTCCCGATTTGCGAGGCGGCCGGCCAATTATTCCAGGATGCCGTGGCTGACCTTGGTGGTCGCCTATCTGCTTTTGACCGCTGCCAGCATGGTTTTCC
>NZ_RZTA01000255.1:0-1345 GCF_004023115.1 Mesorhizobium sp. M6A.T.Cr.TU.017.01.1.1 | reverse complement strand
CTGCGCGCACGACGAAAGTGTTCGCGGGCAGCTTCGAATTCTGCCCGCCGAGCCAGTATTCGAAGTCGAGGTTCTTGGCGATCCATTCGGCCCGCAGCCCTTCCCATGACAGGGCGGCGTCGCCCTGGCCGCCGGCAAGTGCGGTGCCCCAGGTCGGCCAGCCGGCCTCGACATATTTCACCTTCTTGATGTCGACGCCTTGCGCCGCCAGCAGCGGGTCGGTGATCGACTGCCAAGCAGCGGAGCCGAGCAGAATGGTCTTTCCTTCTAGCTGCTTCAGGTCGTTTGTTCCCTCGCCCTTGCGGAAAGCGAAGCTGAACGTGTCGCGCGCGCCCATGTGGAACACGGATTTGAGCTTCATGCCGTTCTGGATGGCGAAGGAGAAGACGCCGGGCGAAGGGAAGCCCATGTCGGCTTGGCCGACATCGACGAACTTCACCGTCGCGGTGCCGTCCGATGGTCCCGGCTGCATGTCGGTGTCGAGATCGCCGAAATAGCCTGCTTTCTTGGCCGCCCAATAGGGATAGTCGTCGAGCACTTCGAGCGTGCCGCGCGGCGAGATCCAGGTGAATTTTTCATAGGCCTCGGCCTGCGCCCTCAAACCCGAGGCGCCGAGCGCCGTGGCCGTCACCAAACCGGCGCCGGTGACTTGCAGGAAGTAGCGGCGGTTGATACCCGCTTTTGAACCGATGTGACTTTCGTTGGTCATGACATTCCCCTTTTTGTTGATTGCTTTGCCCTGGCGCCCGCCTCCCGGGCGCCATTATCACCTTTGCGCTCACGCCTCCCAGCTCGCCCATTTCTTGCCGATCAGGAAGAACAGCACGTAGATCAGGATGCCCAGGATCGAGAGGATCAGCACCACCGCGAAGAACTGCGGCATCTGGATCATCGATGAATAAGTGGTCAGCCGGTTGCCAAGGCCGAAGCCGCCACCGACCATCTCGGCGCCGACCGCGGTCAAAAGCCCGAAGATCGCGCCGATCATCAGGCCGACCAGGATCATCGGCAGCGCCATCGGCGCACGGATCTTCCAGAATATCTGCAAGGTGCTGGCGCCATAGGAACGCGCCAGCGCGATCTTGGCGCTGTCGACGCGGCGAAAGCCGGTCGCCGCATTGATCATCACCATTGGGCCGGCGGCGAGCGCCACCGCGATGATGCGCGGCGTGTAGCCAAAGCCGAAACGCAGGATCAGAAGCGGCACCAGCGCCAGCATCGGCGTGGTGACCAAGAGCAGGATGTAAGGCGCCACAATCTTCTCGGCGAAAGGGAATTGCGTGATCACCGCCGCCATCATCGCGGTCGCGGTGATCATCATCGGCGGCATCGAGCTGGCGCTGCG
>NZ_RZTA01000254.1:0-1488 GCF_004023115.1 Mesorhizobium sp. M6A.T.Cr.TU.017.01.1.1 | reverse complement strand
GCATCGGCCGATCCGCCCAGCGTGTCGGCGACCGTGGCACCTCGCGCACCCATCGGCTGCTGCGCACCTGTGGTGGTGTCCTTGGCGGTCTGATGCTCCATCTCGGCATTCAGCTCCGCGCCCACAATCAGGACAATCACGGAGATCCAGGTCCACATCATCAAGCCGATGACTGCCCCCAGGGCTCCATACGTCGCGTTGTAGTCGGCGAAGTTTTCAAGGTAATAGGAGAATCCTATCGAGACTGCGATCCAGACCACAGCCGCGAGGAAGGCGCCCCATGTTGCCCATTGCCACTTTGCCCTTTCGCGGCTGGGGCCGTAGCGATAGATCAGCATAAGCCCGAGGCCGACCATGATCAGCATCATCGGCCACCGAAAGATCCGCACAAGGGCTTCGGCCCAGCCGCCGAGGTTCAGCAGCGCAAGCATGGCCGGCACGATCCCCACCGAGACGATAAACCCAATACCGATGAGGATGGCGCCAAGTGTGAAGCCCAAGGCCAGGAGATTCAGATGGATAAAGCCGCGCTTTTCACTCTCCTCGTAGGCGATGTTCATGGCTTCGAAGAGCGTCTTGATGCCGTTGCTGGCGCTCCACAGTGCGACGGCAAGGCCGAATATGAAACCGAAGCTGAGCGCGCCAGTCCTCTGAGCGGCCAAGGACCTAAGCTGAGATCCGATAATGTCCAAACCGCCCGAAGGAAGTACGCCGCCAAGGAACGAAATGTGCTCAGCGATGGTCTGAGGATCGGCGACAAAACCGTAGATGGACACGAACGCGGCGAGCGCGGGAAAGAGGGCAAGGAGCAGATAGAATGCGGCCCCGGCCGCGATCAGCATAACACGGTCCTCCTTTACTTCAGCAAAGACCCGCCACAGCACGTCTTTCCAGCCACGGCTGGGAATCTGTGACGGCCATTCGGCATTGCGTCCGCGGCCCTCCCGTTCGGCCCGCCGCTCAAGTTGCACTTGGTTTTCGTAAGCGTCGTCGGTTGTTTTCTTCGACATTCTGCCGGCCCGGAGCATCTTCTTCGCCGGGCAAACGTGTAATAGCGCCAAAGGATGCAGGTGCAGACCTGCGCTCACAAATAAACATCCGCCGACTGCAGAAACACTGCGCCATTCCCATGCGACGAGTTGATTTAATAGCAACACTGCCCTGCCCACGACCCTCAATGGCTTGTTCGAGCGACCAATGAGAATACGCCAGCTTTCCAGCATGTCGGCCATTCGCGGCAGTCGGCTGACTGCGTTTTAACTTAGCGCGGCCGGCCGGCGCGGATTATGGCATGGGCGATCGCGAGCTGCGCCTCTCTCGGCGCGTCCAGCCGGCCTCTAGCATGCAATCGACCATCGCTTGAAAGCCAGGCTCCATCGCCTCCTGACAGTTGAAGCTGGGCGAAATCGCGGACCCTGCACATGGCTAATTACCCGAACTCACCCCAGGCAATTACTCGTGCAGACGCAACTCAAAACTTGCGGCTCA
>NZ_RZTA01000253.1:0-1499 GCF_004023115.1 Mesorhizobium sp. M6A.T.Cr.TU.017.01.1.1 | reverse complement strand
GGCGACGCGAGCGGCATCGAAATCGGCGTGAAAAACGCAAGGCGCGATCTTCGTCGGCTCCGCCGTGACCGGCCGTCCCGCCGCTTTCCAGCCGTCGAAGCCGCCGTCCAATATATAGACCTGGAACACACCCATGACGCGGAACATCCACCACGCGCGCGGCGCCGAGAAGAAGCCCGGACCATCATAGACGACGATGGTGTCGTCGGCCGAGATACCCATCGCACCGACATATTGCGCGAAATGCTGCGGCGACGGCAGCGTGTGCGGCAGTGGGGAATCGGGATCCGAGATCGCATCCTGATCGAGGAAACGGGCGCCCGGAATGTGCGTTGCATCATATTCGGCGCGCGCGTCGCGCTTTTGCGCCGGCAGATACCAGGACGCGTCGACGATGGTCAGGCCGGGCTCGCCGAGGCGCTTCTGCAACCAATCCGCGTCGACGGTGAAAGGGCTGTCTTCGGCCATTCTTCTTCTCCTGTCCCGCCTCTGGCAAACTATATATCAAGCCGCGGGCATCGGGCCAAAGCGTATGCGGAAGCGCCGGTTTTCGCGACCCTTCTTCTCGATTTTACCGATATGGACCTCGCCGACTTCTCCAGTGCTCCTCACATGGGTGCCGCCGCAAGGCTGGCTGTCGATCGAGGCGTTGTCGCCGATGCAGACCAGGCGGATCTTGCCGGTGCCGACGGGTGGCCGAACATTCTTGGATTTCACCAGTCCGGGATTAGCCGCCAGTTCCTCGTCGGTGATCAGCCTGACAAAGACCGGGTGGTCGGCCCGCACCAGTTCCATCAGCCTGGCCGTCACGTCCTCCTTGGTGAAGCCGGCATCGGGAATATCGAAGTCGACACGGCTGTCGTCCTCGGAAACCGAGGCACCGGTGATCGGGAACGGGCAGACGACGGTGAGCAAATGGCAGGCTGTGTGCATGCGCATCAGCAGATGCCGCCTCTCCCAATCGAGGGCGAGCTTTATCGGCTCGCCGATCTCAAGCGCCGCCCGCTCAGGCGGCGGCACGTGGATGATCTCGTCCTTGGTCTCGCCGGTGATGGTGGCGGCAACAGTTATCAGGCTGCCGTCGGCGCGTTCGAGAGTGCCCGTATCGCCCGGCTGCCCGCCCGACGTGGCATAGAAGATCGTCCGGTCCAGAATGATGCCGCCACGGTCGTTGACGGCGACAACCACGGCATCAGCCGTCCTGAGATAGGCGTCGCCACGAAACAGGGCATCCGTCCTGTAAGCCATCACGCAACCTTTTCGAAGGGCACCGAAATTGTGCTTCGCTGTTCCATCCAGCCCGGCACCGGCAGTTTCTTTTGGCGCAGGAATTCCGGGTTGAACAATTTCGACTGATAGCGCGTGCCGTAGTCGCAAAGCACGGTCACGATGGTGTGGCCGGGACCCATTTCGCGCGCCAGCCGGATCGCGCCGGCAATGTTGATGCCTGTCGAGCCGCCGACGCACAGGCCTTCCTCCTGGATCAGGTCGAAGACGAT
>NZ_RZTA01000252.1:0-1558 GCF_004023115.1 Mesorhizobium sp. M6A.T.Cr.TU.017.01.1.1 | reverse complement strand
ACGTGACTGACGGGGCAGCCGACACGCAGGGCGCCGATGGTGCGACGGTGGTCGGGGTCACGAGCGGCACGACGAATTCCGATCTGGACGACGGCGGCACGCTTGGCGTGCAAATCCAGGGGACTTACGGAAAGCTTACGCTGAACGCGGACGGCACCTACAGCTATGCGCGCGATGCCGGCACGCCCGGTGGCGTCGACGACGTGTTCACCTACACTATCAAGGATGGCGACGGCGACCTGTCGCACACGACACTGACAGTCTCGATCGGCGATGCACCGCCGGTGATCAGCGACCTGACGCCGGAAGCCCGTGGCGGCGACGTGACGGTGAATGAAGAGGCGTTAAATGTCGGGACGCCGGGCGGGCCCGGCTCGAACCCGTCAAGCACGGCCGAGACCGGTACGGGCACCTTCACCATCTCCTCGCCCGACGGCATTGCCTCGCTGACGATCGGTGGTCAGACCTTCATCACCAACGGCGTGTTCACGGCGGGCTCGTTCACGACGCCGGAGGGCAACACGCTGGCTGTGACGGCCTACGATGCCGCGACAGGTCAGGTGAGCTACACCTACACGCTCCTCGACAATGAGGCGCATCCCACCGCCCTCGGTGAGAACAGCCTGTTCGAGAACTTTGCAGTGGTGCTGACCGACCAGGACGGGCAGAGCGCCAACGATACACTCACCATTGACGTCGTCGACGATGTGCCGACGGCGAACGCCGACACCAACAGCGTCGCCGAGGGCGCCATCGCCACCGGCAACGTGCTGAGCGACGCCACCGACGACGTGTTCGGCGCCGACGGTGCGGCCGCCGGTGGCGGCGTTGTCGGCGTGGCCGCCGGCAGCAACACCGCCAGCCCGGTGAGCGGCGGCCTCGGCGGCGCCGGCATTGCCGGCACCTACGGCACGCTGACGCTGAACGCCAACGGCACCTACAGCTATGACGGCTTTGCCAACGCCGTGCCGGCCGGCGGCGCCACCGACACCTTCGTCTACACCATCATGGACGGCGACGGCGACCTGTCGACGACGACGCTGACCATCACCCTGTCGGACAGCGGCCTGGCGGCCGCCAATGACGACGCCACGGTCAATGAAGCAGCACTGGCGATCGGCAGCAATCCGGCCAGCCCGGCCGAGACGGTGACCGGCACGGTCGCCGACAACCTCTCCGGCGGCAGCGGCCCCTACACCTTTGCGCTGGTCGGCAGCGCGACCGGCTCGCACGGCACGCTGACCCTCAATGCCGACGGCACCTACAGCTACACGCTGACCGCACCGGTCGACGGCGCCGATGCCGACAACGGCACCAACACGGTCAACAACGTCGAGAGCTTCACCTACCAGGCGACCGACGCCAACGGCAACACCATCACCAGCACCATCACCATTGACGTCGTCGACGATGTGCCGACGGCGAACGCCAACACCAACAGCGTCGCCGAGGGCGCCATCGCCACCGGCAACGTGCTGAGCGACGCCACCGACGACGTGTTCGGCGCCGACGGTGCGGCCGCCGGTGGCGGCGTTGTCGGCGTGGCCGCCGGCAGCAA
>NZ_RZTA01000251.1:0-1584 GCF_004023115.1 Mesorhizobium sp. M6A.T.Cr.TU.017.01.1.1 | reverse complement strand
GTCGAAAGGTCGGGCAGCGGCCCGAAGATGCGCTCATAGCGCTCGCCGAATCGCGCCTTGATATAGCGCGCGTAGGCGACGCGATTGCCGGCCTGCTCCAGCGGATTTTCCAGCGGCGTCAGCGCCTGTGCCCAAAGACTGTCGCGCCGCCCATCCCAGAAGAACCATGGATCATGCGCGACGCCGGCCAGCGGCATGGTGCGCCGGTTGGTGCGGCCGACGCCGACCGCTTGCGGCAGGTCGTCCTGGAACTGCCGGTCGATCTTGTGGCAGGTCGAGCAGGAAACCTCGCCATCGCCGCTCATCCCGACGTCGAAGAACAGCGTCGAGCCAAGCGCGGCGGCGGCCGGCACATCGGCGAAGCGGTTGGTGGGGTCGGTTTTCAGCGGCGGCAGCGCCGACAGTGCCAGTGAGGCGATGGTCTTCTTTTCGGCATCGGAAAACTCCGGCTTGCCGCAGCCGGCAAGCACGGCCATCGCCAGCAGCGCGAGAAGACGCGAGAATCGGCTCATCTTGCTCCAGCGCTCACAGCAGCACATTGAAGACGACCGTGTCGGATCCGGCCGCCGCGGAAATGGCGAAATGCAATTGCCACAATCCGCTCATCGTGAATTTCACCCCGTCGATACGATAGCACCCGTCGCCCAGATAGTCGGTCGCCTGCGGGCTGGTCGGCAGGCCGTGCCTGTGCTGCGGCATGCCCCCGGAAATCGTTATCGCTGCCCCTTCCACCGGGGTTCCCGCACCTGTCTTGAGGGTCAGCAGCCAGGATTGCAGCTCGCCTTGCCGGATAGCGCCCCGCTCCGGTTCGAAACTGGCCACAAACAGCCCGTGCGCTGTCTTTTTCGAGCGCGCAATCTCGGAGCTGGCAAGCCGAGGCGCTTGCGGCGCCGTCAGATAGACGGCGGCAAGAATGCCAGCCAGCAAGGCGGCCAGACCAAGACCTGCCAAAACATAACGCCATAACGATGCCAAACCGTTTCCTCTTCCGGAGATAACGTCTCGCCGGGCAGATTGCGTCCCGCCGCTCAGTTGAGAAAACACATCTGGCGCAAAATCCGCTGACGCCAAGCATGGCGCTGCCGGCCGCAAAAAGCTACAGCACCGGAATCACGCGGAGAGAGATACATGACAGGAAACGGCGTCGCCTCGATCGGTGAATGCATGCTCGAACTTTCAGGCCAGGCCGGGCCGAACTGGCGCATGGGCTTTGCCGGCGACACGTTCAACACACTGTGGGCGCTGCATGCGCTGAGCGGCGACCGGCCGGCAACCTATGTGTCGGCCTTCGGCGACGACCCGTTCTCGCGCGATCAGATCGGTTTCTTCGCGCAAAACGGCATCGGCATCGGCGCCAGCCCGATCATCGCAGGCGCCCGGCCCGGCCTCTATGCGATCACGCTGACCGGCGCCGAACGCTCCTTCACCTATTGGCGCGGTGATGCGGCCGCACGGCAGCTTGCCTCCGACGCGGTTGCCTTGGCGAAAAGCCTTGAAAATCAGGCGCTTGTTTACTTCTCCGGAATCACTTTGGCAATTCTGAACGACGGCGCGCGCAAGACCCTGCTGGCGGCGGTGGCCAAG
>NZ_RZTA01000250.1:0-1587 GCF_004023115.1 Mesorhizobium sp. M6A.T.Cr.TU.017.01.1.1 | reverse complement strand
CTTTCACCGTTCGCCCGTGGAACATGAAGGAATTCTATGTCTGGGACCCGCATGGCAATCTGCTGAGGTTCGGCTGCGCGCCCGAAGAAGTGTGAAGCTTCCGGGCCTGCCGGTTCTCAGGCCTTGCCGAACAATCGTCGCAGCGCCCAAACCACGCGCTTGGCGAAGCGCTTGCGCAGCCGTCGCAAACGGCTTCGGCGACCAAGAAATGGCATGACACGCGGATCGTCGCCGAGGCTGCCAAACCGCTTGGCGTGCTGCGACAGGAATCCGGGCACAAAACCCCGGCCATTGGCGGCGGCGAGCTGCTCTGCACTGGCCACGACATAGTCGACGATATCATTCGCCATGACCATCTCATGCGCTCGGTATGCCAGCGATTGCTGCACATTGCCGCCGGTGTAGGCGATGTTGGTGGATGCGTTGGCCCCGTGCAGGCGGTAGAGGCCGAGACATTCCGACAGGAGCAGGCTGCCGGCCGCCAGATGCGCACATGTCGCCGCGAGATAGTCGGTCCCTATCCTGGCCTTGAACGGGAACGCCAGAACCGGTTCCAGCGCGGCGCGCCGAAAGACCATCGACGATGTCGGCGCCCACATCCAGCCATAGGCGCCGGGCTTGAAATACGTGATCGGATGGTCCGAAGCATAGCCGATCTCCGGCGCCATCGCGCCAAGCTGTTTGCCGGGGATGATGCCGACGCCAGGTCCGTCCAGACTGGAACGCGGCTTTCGCAATTGAATGTAGGTGCCAGCCAGCAAGCTGCGATCGCGGTCGACCAGAAAGACATCGGAACTGGACAGCGATGCCGGGCGCGTCGCATTCAAATGGGCGGCAAGGTGCGCCACGAGAAAATTCGGCAACCAGATATCGTCGGCATCGAGAAACGCCACGAACGGCGCGTCGCTTGCGGCAAAACCATCGCGGAACGATTCAAGCTGGCCGCCATTTTGCGAACGCGCCAACAGGCTGAAGCGCGGGTCATCGATCGCTTCGAGTAGCCGGCGGATGTGATCGGCCGAGCCGTCGGTCGAAGCGTCGTCGACGATGACGCAGTGCCATTTCTGATAGGTCTGCGCCAGGACCGAGCGGATCGCATCCTCGACATAGTCGCGATAATTGTGACAGGTGATGACCACGCCGACACGCGGAAGCTCAAACCCTGGTGGCTGCATCTGTTCGGCCTCGCCCCTGTCGAGTTGCCCACTTGTTAGTCGACGTGGCTTCTTGTCAACACGAGGCACTTTCGCGGCGAGCGGGCCTTGGGGGAATCTTACGCCGCGGCCAGCAGGCTGGCATTGCCGCCCGCAGCCGTGGTGTCGACGCAGACGGCGCGTTCATGCGCATAGGCCGCCGGGTTGAGCACTTCGCTGACCAGCGGCACGATCGGGCCGGCGCGGTCGGCGATCACCTTGCGCACGATACGCGCGGCCTCGGGCGTGCCGGAAAAGGCGACGACATCGACCCGCAGCGAGCGTGCCTCGACCGGGTCCGGACGGCCGTCGATGGCCGCAAGCGGCAGGCCCTTGCCGGTAAGCGGCGACAGCGCCGCCGGCGCACCGGGCGCGACGGCCAGCACCGCGCTGC
>NZ_RZTA01000024.1:0-65164 GCF_004023115.1 Mesorhizobium sp. M6A.T.Cr.TU.017.01.1.1 | reverse complement strand
CGCGGCTCTCTTGAATTTCGCAGAGGGCAGATCTAGAAGCGAACTTCTTCGTCGCCAGCGGCGCGCCGCCCTCGTTGGTGAGGCGTATATAGTCGGCGCCCGTCCAAACTGTCAACAACCATTTCAAATCTTTTTTGCGGAGAACTGTTAGCCGCGCAAGGCCAAGGGCCATACCGCGGAACCGTCTCCGATCCTGTCCTTCTATATAGGAACAAAACAGGAAAATTCAAGGATCACGCGGCCATGTCCGGTCTGCAACGCGGTATTTATGGCAAACGGGGACTGGAGCCCGACGGTTCCGGCGGATTTGCATGGCGGCGCGGCCAAACGGCTGGAACCATTCGGCCCGGCTGATAGTTCCATCAGCGAAGAACGGGACCGCCGAGCGAGCGTCGCAGCGCGATAGCCTGAGGCCCTCAAACAAGTCCTCCAGACATCTCGCTCGACGACCGGCAGGCGGGATCGGACTGAGTTCAGCGGCTCGCACCAGAAGCCTGCCCTCGGGCCCGGGGGTGAGCACCGGCTTTGAGAAGTCCGATGCTCACAATAGAGCAGCGGTACGAGTCGGTTTGAAACTCCGCCGCTCTAGCGCTGCCGCGTCTCAAAGAGCACCAAAGCGACGACTCGACCGGGTCCTAATCCGACCTTCCTGTCATATGCCGGGAGCGTCGATGACGCCCCCGGGGATGCACTAGCATCTTGCGCGTTTTCCGCTTGCGCTCTTGGCCGTGGCTCAGAGCTACGGTTGGGCGATGTCAGTTCGGTGCCACCGCGGCATCGCCCAGCACCACACCCTTGGCAGCCTGTTCGATCACGTCGGCTACAGCCTCTGGCTGGGTAAGGAACACCACATGGCTGCCTTTGACCTCGGTCGTGACCGCCCCAATACGATCGGCGGTGCTCCGAAGCAATTCGGGCGCAATAGCGCCGTCCTCAGTCGCGACAACGTACCAGCTCGGCTTGGTCTTCCATGCCGCCGTCGTCACCTTGGCCTCAAGCGCCCTCATAGCGATCGGCACCTGGGAGTCGCGCAGGAATGCGGCGTCGGAATTGTTGGTGTCCCCAGCAAAGCCGTCCTTAAACGTCTCAGTTTTCAAGAACGCGAAGCCATCGGGCTGCACGTCAGGCTGAAAGTTCGGCGGCGGAGGAACCTCGGCATATTGGTCCAGCGTGGATTGACCGACCTCTGGCGCGAAGGCGGCGACATAGACGAGGCCCGCAACATTGGCAGCGTTGCCGGCTTCTGTAATTACCGTGCCACCGTAGGAATGGCCAACGAGAATGGCTGGCCCATCCTGCCGGGCGAGCACGCGACGCGTTGCGGCGACATCGTCTTCGAACGACGTGAGCGGGTTCTGGACGATCGAGACTTTATAGCCACGGCTTGTCAGTTGGTCATAGACGCCCCGCCATCCAGCTCCGTCGGCAAAGGCGCCATGGACGAGAACGATGTTGCGGAGCGGCACGCTCTGCGCACCGGCAGCAGTTGCCGAAAGCGTCAGCGCACCGACGGCGATCGCTAGGGATTTGATCATGGTAGTCTCCAGTTGGGTTTGCTGTTGATAGGACAATCATGATCTACCCCCAAGGATGTCGCTTGTTTATCGAGCGGATTCGGACATCAATGTCTCAAAATGAGAGACAATCCGAATTTGCTGGAGGCCCCATATGCTGCGCGACTTCAGCGATACGGTCGCTTTCGTAAAGGTGGTGCAGGAAGGGAGCTTCACTGCGGCGGCGCGCGTGCTCAAGGTGCCGAAGACACGGGTCAGCCGGAAGGTGCAGGAGCTGGAATCCAGACTGCGGACACAACTGCTGAATCGGACAACGCGCAGCCTGAAGTTGACTGAAGCGGGAGCGGTTTATTTCCAGCACTGCGAGCGAGTGGTGAAGAATCTGGAGGATGCGGAGAACGCAGTGGCGGAGTTGCAGCAACATCCGCGCGGGTGGCTTCGGATTACAGCCCCGTACTGGCTGGCAACTCGCGTCCTCGCGCCGCTGCTCACCGAGTTTCGCCGCTTCTATCCAGAGGTGCTCCCGCAATTGCTTCTTGGGCACGAGGTCGTCGACCTTGTCACCAAGGACATCGATGTCGCTTTCCGGCTCCAGGAAGGCACCCTGCCCGATTCCATGCTCGCGGCTCGGCGGCTCGGCGCGTTGCCGATGGGCATCTATGGAGCCCCGACCTACCGGGAACGTGCAGGAACGCCGCAGCATCCGTCGGAGCTGGCGGAGCATGCCTGTCTGTTGACAGAGTTTTATTTCAATCGTCCGGCAGTAGAATGGCCACTATCGAGCGGCGGCGAGCGGTCCCGGTTCAAAGTACGAGCAGTGGCCGTCGCCAGCGATCCAGAGGCTCTTCACGGGTTCCTGCTGGAGGGAGTTGGTCTGTTCATGACCAACCATGTGCGCGTCAAGTCGGACGTTGCCGCTGGAAGACTGGTTCGTGTCCTGACCGAGTGGGCAGGGCCAGAACCGACCCTCTATGCGATCCGGCCAGGAGGCGGCGTTCAGCCCCCCAAGGTTAAAGCATTCTTGGACTTTCTCATTCCGCGGCTCGACTTGAAGAAGATTGATAGCAAAGGGAGCCACATCTGAAGCCGGCGGCAGCCGGCCGATCCAATTTGACCCAAGCGTAGCCCTTATCAACGTTACACCGATTTAATGTGCAAGCGAGTGGGAGAATTGCCATAAAGCTTTGATATCGACGAGTCATCCTGCGTGTCGGAGTGTGCCGTCGCGTCTACTTCACCTTGGGAACCGTAGACGGTATATTTGCCAACCGGAGCGCCGATGGCCACCTGGAAACAGATCGTTTTTGCACTTGTGATCCTCGTCGCGGCCGCGGCCGCCTGGGTTCGCTTTTTTCCAGGCGCGCCGGATGTGCTGGCGCGCTGGGGCATCGACTGGGCTTATGCCGCAACGCCACCAACGGGCGCCGTCGATAAGGCCGGGCAAGCAGGCAGCGGCAACGCCGCCGGCCAGAGGGTGACCATCGTCGCGTTGCCGGCGGCCGCGGCCGTCATCAACGATCGCCTGCAGGCAATCGGCACTGGCCGCGCCAACGCCTCGGTGACGGTCAATCCCTACAGTTCCGGCCGCCTCGTTGAATTCGTGGTCGAGTCCGGCGCCCATGTCGAAAAGGGGCAGGTCATTGCCACCCTCGATTCCGACACCGAGGTGATCGCACAGGACCGCGCCAAAGTTGCTTTGCAGGATGCGCAGGCCAAGCTCGTCCGGGTCAAATCGCTGCGCGCATCCAACGCCGCGACGGCGGTCGCCGTTGCCGATGCCGAAGTGGTGCTGGCCAATGCCAAGCTGGCGCTTCGCGATGCGGAACTGGCCTTGCAGCGCCGCTCGATTGTCGCGCCGATCGCCGGCGTCGTCGGCATCCTGCCGATATCAGCCGGCAACTATGTGACCAGCCAGTCGGCGGTCGCCACCCTCGACGACCGCTCCAGCATACTGGTCGAATTCTGGGTGCCGGAGCGCTTCGCCGCCGCCGTCAAGGTCGGCGCACAATTGTCGGCGACGCCGATCGCCAACCCCAACAAGGCCTATACCGGCACGGTTTCCGCCATCGACAACCATATCGACGAAGCCAGCCGTACTCTTCTGGTCAAGGCAAAGATCGCCAATCCAGCCGATACGCTGCGTGCCGGCATGTCTTTCCGGATCACCATGAAATTTCCCGGCGACAGCTATCCGGCGGTCAGTCCGCTGGCGATCCAGTGGGGTTCGGACGGTGCCTATGTCTGGGCGGTCGCGGACGGCAAGGCCAAGCGGGTGGCCGTGCGTATCATCCAGCGCAACACCGAGACCGTGCTGATCGACGCCCCGATCGTCAGCGGCGACATGGTGGTGACCGAAGGCACCCAGAGCGTCAGCGAAGGCGGCGAGGTCGCCATCGCCGGCGAAGAACAGCGCGCCGCGGACGCCGACGGCTGATGACCGCTTCCAACAACGCCGCCAGCGACACAGGCTTTACCGCGCTATTCATCCGCCGGCCGGTGATGGCCTTCGTCTTGAACACGCTGATCGCGGTCGCCGGCCTTGCCGCCTTCTACGGCGTCGAAATCCGCGAGCTGCCGGATGTCGATCGCGCCGTCGTCACCGTTAACACGACCTTTGAAGGCGCGGCGGCCGAGACCGTCGACCGCGAATTGACCGACGTGATTGAGGGCGCGGTCGCCCGCGTCTCCGGTGTGAAGTCGATCTCGTCCACCTCGTCCTTCGGCACGAGCCGCGTCACCATCGAATTCAACGACGGCGTCGACCTCGACGTCGCCGCCTCCGATGTGCGCGATGGCGTCGGCCGCGTCGCCGACCAGATGCCGGACACGGCGGATGCGCCGCGCATCGTCAAGGCCGATGCCAATTCCGAGCCGGTGATGCGGCTGGCGGTCACCTCCGACACCATGTCGGTGCAGGACATGACAGTGCTGGTCCAAGACCAGATCGAGGACGAGCTTGCCGCCGTGCCCGGCGTCGCCGACGTCCAGGTCTATGGCGACCGCGACAAGATCTTTCGCATCGATGTCGACCAGAACAAACTCGCCAGCCTGGGCTTCACCGTCGCCGACCTGAGGGCAGCGCTGGCCTCGGTCGCTTTCGATTCGCCGGCCGGCTCGATCACCACGACCAACCAGGACCTCATCGTGCGCACGACGGCGGACGTGACCACGCCGGAGGAGTTCGAGAACATCATCATCGGCGGCACGACCCGCATCCGCGACGTCGCCACCGTCACGCTTGGCCCCGACATCGGCCAGACCACATTGCGTTCAAACGGCAAGACTGGCATCGGTCTCGGCATTATCCGCCAGGCGGAATCGAACACGCTGGATATTTCGACTGGCGTCAGGGCCGCCGTCGACAAACTGCAGGCAGACCTGCCTCAGGGCATGTCGATCAAGGTCACCAGCGACGATGCGGTCTTCGTCAACGGCGCGGTGCATGAGGTCGAGATCGCCCTCGGCCTGTCCGTCTCCATCGTGCTGATCGTCATCTACGTGTTTCTCCTCGACTGGCGCGCGACGCTCATTCCGGGGCTTGCTATGCCGGTCGCCATGATCGGGACGATCGCCGCTATCTATCTCGCCGGCTTCTCGGTCAACATATTGACGTTGCTCGCCCTGGTGCTGGCGACGGGCCTGGTCGTCGACGACGCCATCGTCGTTCTGGAAAACATCGTGCGACGACGCAACCAAGGCATGGGACCACGCGCCGCTGCCGTGCTCGGCGCCCAGGAAGTGTTCTTCGCCGTCATCGCCACGACGCTGACGCTGGTCGCCGTCTTCGTGCCGATCTCCTTCCTGCCCGGGCAGACCGGCGGCCTGTTCCGCGAATTCGGCTTCGTTCTCGCCATATCGGTGCTTCTGTCCGCCGTCGTGGCGCTGACGCTTTGTCCGATGCTTGCCTCACGCATGCTGTCGGCCGCGCCGCTTCACCACGAAGGCGGCAGCGGCATCGGCGCCCGCATCGGCGGCGCGCTGAACATGCTCTACCGGCGCTGCCTGCGCATCTGCCTCGACGCGCCGTGGATCGTGCTTCTGGTCGCGCTGCTGTTTGCAGCCACCGCCTTCACGCTGTTTGGCACGATCCGCCAGGAACTGACGCCGACCGAGGACCGTGCCGTCGTGCTCATGCGCGTCGACGCGCCGCAAGGGGTCAGCCTCGACTACACGACGCAGCAGATGGAGAAGATCGAGAAACTGATCCAGCCGCTGCGCGATTCCGGCGAAATCCGCAACACGTTCGAGAGCGCCGGCCGAAACGGCGCCTACAATGCCGGCTTCATGGTGATGACGCTGGCGCCGTGGGACGAGCGCACGCGCAGCCAGCAGCAGATCATGGCCGACATTAGCCGGCTCACTCGGCAGGTGCCGAGCGTGCGCGTCTTTCCGATGCAGCCCAACAGCCTCGGCATTCGCGGCGCCGGCAATGGCCTGCAGTTCGCGCTGGTCGGCAACAATCGCGCGGCGCTCGGCGACGCTGCGGTGAAGATCATCGCCGAGATGCAGAAGGATCCCCGCTTCCAGTCGCCCCGGCTCTCCGTCGACCCGACGCAACCCCAGCTTTCCGTGGCCATCGACCGCGAGCGCGCTTCGGACCTCGGCATCGACATCACCGGGCTTGCCGACACTTTCCAGGCCATGCTCGACGGCAATGATGTCGTCGACGTCTATATCGCCGACCGCAGCTACGGGGTGAAGCTCGTCTCGACGACCAACCCGATCAACGATCCAACCGACCTGGAGAATATCTTCCTGAAGACGGCCGACGGCCGCTTCGTGCCGATGTCGACCATTGCCACGCTGACCGAGCGCGCCGTGCCACCCTCGCTGACCCGCGAGCAGCAACAGCCGTCGGTGGCGATCACCTCCAACCTCAGCGGCGATTTCGCGCTCGGCCAGGCGCTCACCCGCGCCGAGGCAATCGCCACGCCGCTCCTGCCGCCGGGCAGCCGCATCGTCCCCTTGGCCGAGGCGGCGACGCTGGGCGAAACCAACAGTGCCATGATCACCATCTTCGGTTTCTCGCTGGTCATCATCCTTTTGGTGCTCGCCGCCCAGTTCGAGAGCTTCGTCAGCGCGGTCATCATCATGGCGACAGTGCCGCTCGGCCTCGCCTGCGCGATCTTTGCCCTTTTGCTCAGCGGCACCAGCCTCAACGCCTACAGCCAGATCGGCCTGGTGCTGCTGGTCGGCGTCATGGCCAAGAACGGCATCCTGATCGTCGAGTTCGCCAATCAGTTGCGCGACCGCGGGCTTGGCGTGCGCGAGGCGATCGAGCAGGCCTCCACCATCCGGCTGCGGCCGGTGATGATGACGATGATCTGCACCGTGCTCGGCGGCGTGCCGTTGGTGCTGGCGAGCGGCGCCGGCGCCGAGGCGCGCATCGCGCTCGGCTGGGTGATCGTCGGCGGGTTGGGCCTGGCCACCGTCTCGACGCTGTTCCTGACCCCGGTCGCCTATCTCCTGCTCGGTCGCTTCGTCACACCCAAGGTGGAAGAGGCATCACGGCTGAAGCGCGAGCTCGAGGAAGCCGCCTACACCAATGTCGAGCCGGCGGAGTAGGTTCAGGTCAGGCCGCCTTCAGCGGGCGTTTCGCAATCATTCGGCAGCTGCATCCCGATGAACACCGTGCCGTTGGGCTTCGTCAGCTCAGACGGCACTCGGTCGCCTCGGCCTTGGCACTTTACCCGCGGCAGAGATGATCGTAGTTCGAATAGTCTTGTCAACGCGACGCCGCCCCCCGGGGCCGCGAAGCAAAGGCGCGGAGACCCTACAATGAGCTATCTGGACGAGCTGTTTTCTGTCGCCGGCAAGACCGCGCTGGTGACCGGGGCTGCGACCGGCATCGGCCGCATGGCGGCGACCGCTTTAGTCAGGGCTGGCGCCACCGTGATGATCGCCTCGCGCAAGGGCGAGGATTGCATCAAGGTTGCCGGCGAATTGAACGGCCTCGGCGGCTCCGGCCGGGCCGAGGGTTTTTCCGGGGATGTTTCCAGCGAGGCTGGCATCGCGGCGCTGGTCGCCGAGGTCAAGGCACGGACGGAGCGGCTGAACATCCTGGTCAACAATGCCGGTGTTTCCTGGGGGGCGCCGCTGGAAAGCTTCCCCTACCATGCCTGGGCCAAGGTGTTCGGCGTCAATGTCACTGCCGTCTTCCATCTGACGCGCGAGCTTCTGCCGCTGCTCGATGCCGCCGCCAGCGACGCCGATCCGGCCCGGGTGATCAATCTGGGTTCGGTGATGGGCACACAGCCGCTGGCCGACGACGCTTATTCCTACTCTGCCTCCAAGGCTGCGGTTCACCATCTGACGCGCACGCTTGCGATCGAGTTCGCCGCCCGTCGCATTACCGTCAACGCCTTCGCCCCCGGGCCCTTTCAGAGCCGGATGACCGCCTTCGCCACCGCGACCGAGGAACAGGCCAACCATGTCGGCGGCCATGTTCCGCTTCGTCGCATCGGCGCGCCGGATGACATTGCCGGCGCAACGCTCTATTTGTGCAGCCGTGCCGGCAGCTATGTCACCGGCGCCGTCCTGCCGATCGATGGCGGGCAGTCGGTGCAGCATGGGCTGACACTGTTCAAGGAATGAAGCCGCTCGCGCTCCGGACGGTTGAAATGGAGGACATCAGCGTGGAACCGATCAGTCTCGATGTGCTTCTGGCCAGCGTCGGCAAGGAAGTCGGCGTGTCGCCGTGGCGGGTGGTCTCGCAGCGCATGATCGACCAGTTTGCCGATGCCACCGACGACCACCAGTTCATCCATTGCGATCCGGAGCGCGCCAAGCGCGAGACGCCGTTCGGCGGCACCATCGCGCACGGCTTCCTGTCGCTTTCGTTGCTGTCGGCGATGACCTTCGAGACCATGCCGCCGCTCGAAAACAGCAAGATGGGCGTCAATCATGGCTTCGATTCGCTGCGCTTCCTGGCGCCGGTGAAGACCGGCGCGCGCATCCGCACCCGTTTCGTGCTGGCCGACGTCAAGGTCAGGCCGTCGGGCTGGGTGCAGACGGCGCATGACGTGACCATCGAGATCGAGGGTTCGAAAAAGCCGGCCCTGACCGCCCGCTGGCTGACGCTGACACTGATAGAGCGCCAGCCAGAAGCGGCATAGACGGCTCAGCGAGCGTCGCTGGAGATGAACTTCATGTGCCGGCCGATCTGCAGGGCGATGTAGACGACCAGTGAGCAACCGATCGGAAACACGATCTCGTTGAGGCCGGTTGCGATAGCCTGCGGCAGTGCGAGGGCAACGTCCTTCGCCGCGGCCGTCTCGATCGTCAGCACCGTGATTCCGCCGCCGAACACCGCGCCTATCAAGGCGCCTGCCAGCGCGAAATGGAGCGGACGGGGTTCTTCCTTCGACGCCAGCGAGGCCAGTATCCAGCCGAGCAGGCCGTATTCGATCGCCCGCAGCACCCCCAACGTCGTGAGCGATAGTATGGCCGGCTTTGCGGCCGCATCAAGCGCACTTACCATGACCTTTTGCGTCCCCTTGGCGATGCCCATCGCCAGTGGCGCCGAGATTGCGCTGATCAAGCCGCCGAGCAAGGCTCGCACCTTGGCGAGCGCCGTGCCGAGGCTGACGCCGGCGCAGACGAAGAACGCCCATGTCACGCCTTGCGCCAATTCGATCAGGACCTGGGTGGTAGCCGGGTGGGAGCCTGCTGCAAATCTGCCAGCCAGAATAAGGGCCTCCATGGCGAAGCCGAGTGCGATCGCCAACCATGCAACCATGACGACTCGCCTGAGTGCCAGCCTGGCGCCATGAGAAAGTGGATCCACGTCCGACACGCCGGACGAAAGCTCAGTCGTGGCCATGTTGGCCTCCCCAAAACGGAAATTTTTGCAGAGCCGCGAACTATCGGTCGGTTGTAACGGCCCGATGTTGCCCGTCTGGGCCAGGGTAACACCTCACGTGAGAAGAAAACGGGCATGTCGGAACGCTCAAGCTGGTTTTGACAGCGCCTTGTCCGTTTCCGTACAGCGTATATAATTTAGCCAACCGCCAACGGATAAAGGCAGGCAAATTGCAGCTCAGCGTCCAGACACGCCGCGAGAAACAAAAGGCCGAACTGCGCTCCGAGCTTGTCGATGCGGCGCACAAGCTCGTGCAGGAGGAAGGCTATGAAGGCCTCACCATCCGCAAACTGGCCAAGCGCGTCGGCTATGCTCCGATGTCGGTCTATTCCTATTTCGCCGACAAACAGGACATCTTGTTCGCATTGGCCGAGGATGCGTTCGAGACTCTGGCAAAGCGTATCGAGGATCATCCGGCCGACGATCCGATCGAGGCGCTGCAGGTGATCATGACCGAATACGCGGCCTTCGGCCTCGGCAATCCCAACGAATACCGCACGGTGTTCATGACGGAAAAGACCAGACCGCCGGAAGGTAGGACCTTCGCCGAGATGCAAGAGGGCAACCCGTTGATGAAGGTGCTCATCAGCAGAGTCGAGGCCTGCGTTGCCGCCGGCAGGCTCAAGGGCGACCCACGCGCCATCGCCACCATGCTGTGGGCGGTCGGCCACGGCACGATCTCGCTGCTGATCACCTTTCCATTTTATCCGTTCGGCGATCAGCAGGCTTTCGTGAAGCGGATGTGCGACTTCACGCTTGCCGGGCTGGCCACGCAGGACGTGCCGCCGCTGACCGAAACACCGGCCAATTGCTGAAGGGTTCCTTCGGTTTCGAAGACCTGAAATCTCGCAAGGCACTGGTGAACGGCGCCGGGCGGCGCAACTCGGCGCGTGCCGACGCGATGCGATTCCAAACATTCAAATAAAATTGGTCGTACATGTACGACTTCTGGCTTGAACCTCGCGACTGTCGGGCGTATATGTACGCCATATCGTACATGTACGAAAAAGTTCAGCCGAGGAAACCGGAGACAGACGATGAAAAAGACAATCCTCGCCCTCGTAGCCGTCCTGGCATTGTCGGGTGCGGCCCTCGCCGGCCAGAGTCAGCCCGGCAAGCAGGCGCCAGCCGCCTGCGCCGACACCAACATCAAGCTCGATTGCGGCGCGACCGGATCGGTGGAAAAGGCAGGCTCGGCCACTCGCGATGGCTCGACTGAAAGCAAGGGCCCGCGGCTCGGCATCGACATCGATCCGTGGATCGTGCCCAGCACATTCTGAGGTTCAAAACAAATAGGCGGCAGGAAATCCTGACCGCCCGTTTTCGTGGCCATTTCAGCCCGGCTCCGCTGGAGCCTGATGGAAGCTATTTCCTGCGCTTCTTCATTCCGGCCACGATCTTGGCCTTGCCGGGCCTTGCGGGAGCGCCGGAAATCGAAGTCCCGGTGATCGACACCGGATCGCTGGCAGGAAACGTGTCCTCGAGACCTTCCTCGAGTTCCTCTTCCATGTTTGATTCTTCGTGCTTCTCGTGTTCGAGAGAGCGCACGGCCGACGTCTTCTGGACCGGTGGATTCGGCGCGGATTTCGACGGCATCGACATTCTCCCTCGACTTGCTCCGGCAAACGGTCGAGCGCAGCGAATGTTCCTAAGCCGCTGCGTCGCCTGCCGCCTCCGACAGGAAAGTAAAAACATAATCGGAGAAGGAACGCCAGCATTCGACCCGGAACGCATCGGCCGCGGTGCGCAACAGCACGATCTCGACCTTGCCCAGAATGGTGCGCGACGCCGCGCCTACCGGAAAGGCGTCAAGCGAGAGATCCTGCGGGCAGCCTGAATTGATTGTTGCCGCGGCTGCCGGGCCGGTGACCGATATGGCGACGTTGCGATGCGAGATGCCGACCGCCGAATGCAGCGCGGTCACCTCAACGCAGTCGGCGAGCGGATCTTTTGCCGCCTCGTCGATGACCAGCCATTCGTCCGGCCCTAGCCACAATGCAGTGCGCCCGGCCTTTGCCGCCGAGGTTTTGGGCTTTCGCGGCAGGGTCACGCCGAGCGCCTTCGAAAGCGCCGCGACCGAGGCCTCCGGCGCGCGCAGCGAAATGCGCTCCGCCGGCGGCAACACAGCAAGCGTGACGCCGGTGGCGGAAAATTCCTGGCCGGCGAGCGCCGGGCGGCGTTCGACCGATGGCGCAGTGGCGGCAGTTTTCTTCGCGGCGGCCTTAGCCATTGAGGCGCTCCCCCTTCTCGTCGAAGAACACCATGCCGGTGACCTCCACCTCGATCGTCCCGTTTGGCATCGGCACGTAAAGCGTCTCGCCCGTCCGATCACGGCCTCCGGCAACCAGAGCCAGCGCGATCGAGCGGCCGCAATTTTGCGACCAATAGCTGGAGGTGACATGGCCGATCATGGTCATCGGGATCGCCTGCTTCGGATCGCCGACGATCTGCGCGCCTTCTTCCAGCACCACCTTGGGGTCCTTGGTCTTCAGGCCGACAAGCTGCTTGCGGCCCTTGGCGACAAGATCCGGCCGCGCCATGCCCCTGATACCGACGAAATCGGTCTTCTTCTTGCCGACCGCCCAGTCGAGACCGGCATCGCCAGGCGTCACCGTGCCGTCGGTGTCCTGGCCGACGATGATGTAGCCTTTTTCGGCGCGCAGCACGTGCATCGCCTCGGTGCCGTAAGCGCAGGCGCCATGCTTCTGGCCCTCGGCCCACAGCGCTTCCCAGACGGCCTGGCCGTGGTCGGCCGGCACGTTGACCTCGAAACCGCGCTCGCCGGTGAACGACATGCGGAACAGCCTCGTCGGCACGCCGCAGATCTTGCCTTCGCGCACCGACATATGCGGCAGCGCCTCATCCGACAAGTCGATGCCTTCGACCAGCGGCGCGATGATGTCCCGAGACTTCGGTCCCTGCACGGCGATCACCGCCCACTGTTCGGTGATCGAGGTCAGCCAGACGTTGAGATGCGGGAACTCGGTCTGGAGGTAATCCTCCATATGGTTCATCACCCGCGGCGCGCCGCCCGTCGTCGTCGTCACATGGAAACGGTCCGGCGCCAGTCTTCCAACGACACCGTCGTCATAGATGAAGCCGTCCTCGCGCAGCATGATGCCATAGCGGCAGCGGCCGGGCTCCAGTTTCTCCCACGGATTGGTGTAGAGCAGTTCCATGAACTTGGCCGCATCCGGCCCGACCACCTCGATCTTGCCCAGCGTCGAGGCGTCGAACAGGCCGGCGGCCTTGCGCACGGTGACACACTCGCGATCGACGGCGGCATGCATGTCTTCGCCCGCTTTGGGAAAATACCAGGCGCGCTTCCATTGGCCGACATCCTCGAACACGGCACCTTGGCGCTCGGCCCAGGGATGAATCGCCGTCTTGCGGGTCGGGTCGAAGAGCGGACCCCGCGCGTGTCCGACGATCGAGCCGAAGGTGACCGGCGTGTAGGGCGCGCGGAACGTCGTCAGGCCGACTTGCGGGATCGGCTTGCCCAGCGTCTCGGCTGCGATGGCCAGGCCGTGCATGTTGGAGGTCTTGCCCTGGTCGGTCGCCATGCCGTTGGTGGTGAAGCGCTTGACGTGCTCGATCGAGCGCATGCCTTCATGCACCGCCTGGCGGATGTCCTTGGCGGTGACGTCGTTCTGGAAATCGACGAAGGCCTTTACCGTCGTGTCCGCACCGGCGCCGGGCGCCGCACCCAGCATGCCGCGCGACCAACTCTCGCTGGTGTCGACCTTCGGCTTGGCGCTGGCGCCGGCATTCTTGACGCCCGCATCCTTGGCCGCCTTGGCGCCCGCCGCATAGGCCTCGTCGATCGTCGCCGACAGCCCGTCCGTGCCGTTGCAGGCGCCGACGGAAACGCAGTCCTGCGCATAGGCGCCGGGCACGAAGCGCTTGGTTTCGTCGTTGAAGGCAACCTTGCCGCGCGACTGCGAGAACAGATGCACCGACGGCGTCCAGCCGGCCGACATCAGGATCGCGTCGACCGGGATGGTGCGCTCGCCGCCGCCGTTCTTCGGCTGCACGGTCATCGACGAGACGCGCAATTTGCCGCCGGCGCGGATCACCGCGCGGCCGAAATTGACCTCGATGCCGAGCGCCCTCGCCTCGTCGATCACCGGTCCGGTCGGGTTGTCGCGCAGGTCGACGATCGCCGCCACGCCGACACCAGCCTTCTTCAGGTCGATCGCCGCCGCATAGGCGGAATCATTGGCCGTATAGACGCCGACATTCCTGCCGACCGCGACGCCGTAATGGTTGAGATAGGTGCGCGCTGCCGACGCCAGCATGATGCCGGGCCGGTCGTTGTCGGCAAACACCATGTGCCGCTCGATGGCGCCGGTTGCCAGCACCACGCGGCTGGCGCGGCCCTGCCACAGCCGCTCGCGCGGCAGGTCGCGGCCGGGGCTCTGCAGATGATCGCTGACGCGCTCGACCAGCCCGACGAAATTCTGCGCGTAATAGCCGAAGGCCGTCGTGCGGGACAGCACGCGGACATTGTCCATGGCCTTGAGCTTGGCGACTGCACCTTGCGCCCAGGCAAAACCATCCTGGCCGTCGATCCTGGCGCCACTCTCGAAACGAAGGCTGCCGCCGAAATCCGCCTGTTCGTCGGCAAGGATGACGCGCACGCCGGTTTCGGCCGCGGCAAGTGCGGCGGCGATGCCGGCAGCGCCACCGCCCACCACCAGCACGTCGCAATGGGCATAGCGCGCCGAATAGTGGTCGGGATCCGGCTGGTCGGGGGCGACGCCGAGGCCGGCCGCAGCCCTGATCTTGGGCTCGTAGAGGTTCTTCCAGGCGGACTTCGGCCACATGAAGGTCTTGTAGTAGAAGCCCGCCGAAAGCAGCGGCGAGGCGATGTCGCCGACCGCGCTGACGTCGAAGGAAAGCGACGGCCAGCGGTTCTGCGACTGTGCCGTCAGCCCGTCATAGAGCTCCTGCACGGTGGCGCGGACATTCGGCGTCTTGCGCGCTGCGTCGCGCTTGACTTCAACCAGCGCGTTGGGCTCTTCCGCCCCGGCGGACAGGAAGCCGCGCGGCCGGTGGTATTTGAACGAACGGCCGACCAGATGGACGCCGTTGGCAAGCAGCGCCGAGGCCAGCGTATCGCCCTCGACACCGGCATAGGGCCGGCCGTCGAAGCTGAAGCTGGCCGTCTCTGCCTGCTTGAGGCGCCCAGCGCCGGGAATGCGGAACGCTGCGATCATTTGGAGGCTCCCGGCAGCTTCGCGGGCTTCGGCTCGCCGGCCTTGTAGGTCATCAGGAACCTGTCGCTGACGGTATCGCGCACGGCATTGAAGAACCGCGCGCAGCCATGCATGTGCCGCCAGCGCTCATAGATGATGCCTTTGGGATTCGAGCGGATGAAGAAGAACTTTTCGAAGTCGTCATCGCTTGTCGCGGCCATATCTGACGAACGTGCAATATGCGCCTCGCCGGCGTTGCGGAATTCGAGTTCCGGACGCTCTTCCTCGCAATAGGGGCAGCGGATGAGAAGCATGATTGTTCCTACAATTCGCCGTGGCCGACGCGAGCGCCGGCAGGTTGATCGCAAAGCCTCTGGCCCAACGTCACGAAAGGAGCGACGAGCCGGATGCGCTCCTCGATGCTTGCCGCGGGGCGAAAAAGCGCGCGGTTCGCCATGTTGCCGATAGTGAGCTGGATCGGATCGGTGGTGACGATGAGGCCGCGCGGCTCGAATGGCTCGTCCTCGTCCAGATCGGATGGCCGGCCTTCAAAGAAGGAAACGATTCTTTGCCCGCCGCTCCAGACGCAGGCCAGAACGCCGTCATCGACAGCAAACGGCCATTCCGCCTCGTTTTCGGCGCGACTGATCGGCTGCACGCGCACCTCGTCCGGCGACGGAAAATGAAACAGGCCTTGCTCTCCCGCGAGCATCAGCGGCATGGCGACAGCCATCTCGGCCATCATCAGTGCGCCACCGCCGCCGCAGCCGCCTCGTCGATCAGGCGACCGGTGCGGAAGCGCTCGATGGTGAAAGGCGCATTGATCGGATGCGGATCGTCCCTGGCGATGGTGTGGGCAAAGACATGGCCCGATCCGGGCGTTGCCTTGAAGCCGCCCGTGCCCCAGCCGCAATTGACATAGAGACCGGGCACCGGCGTCTTGGCCAGGATCGGCGAGCGGTCGGGCGTCACGTCGACGATGCCGCCCCACGAACGCAGCATCTTCATGCGGGTGAACATCGGGAACATCTCGCAGATGGCGTCGAGCGTGTGCTGCAGGATGTGCAGGCCGCCGGTCTGCGAATAGGAAATATACTGGTCGGTGCCGGCGCCGATGACCAGCTCGCCCTTGTCGGACTGCGAGATATAGGCATGCACGGTGTTCGACATCACCACGCAGGGGAATACCGGCTTGACCGGCTCCGACACCAGCGCCTGCAGCGGATAGCTTTCCAGCGGCATGCGCACGCCGGCCATGTTCATGATGACGGACGAATGGCCGGCGGCAACGACGCCGACCTTCCTGGCGCCGATGAAACCGCGCGTCGTCTCGACACCCATGACCGCACCGTTCGGCGCCCGCTTGACGCCGGTGACCTCGCAATTCTGGATGATGTGGACGCCGCGCGCCGAAGCGCCGCGCGCATAGCCCCAGGCAACGGCATCGTGACGGGCGGTGCCGCCGCGACGCTGCAGGGTCGCGCCCATCACCGGATAGCGGGCATCGCGCGAAATGTTGAGCGGCGGGCAGAATTCCTTCGCCGCTTCCGGCGTCAGCCACTCATTGTCGATGCCGTTCAGCCGGTTGGCGTGGACATGGCGCTTCAGCACCTGGATGTCGTGGACATTATGCGCCAGCATCATGACGCCGCGTGGCGAATACATGACGTTGTAGTTGAGCTCCTGGCTGAGCCCGTCCCACAGCTTCAGCGCATGGTCGTAGATGCCGGCGCTCTCGTCATAGAGATAGTTGGAGCGGATGATGGTGGTGTTGCGGCCGGTATTGCCGCCGCCGAGCCAGCCCTTTTCCAGCACCGCGACATTGGTGATGCCGTGCACCGTGGCGAGGTAGTAGGCGGTGGCCAGGCCATGGCCGCCGGCGCCGACGATGATGACGTCGTACTCCTTCTTCGGCTCTGGCGAGGACCACTGTTCCTCCCAGCCCTTGTGGCCGCGCATGGCCTCACGGGCGATGGCGAATACCGAGTATTTCTTCAACGTTCCAGCCTCGCAGATAGCGGCCGGGCATCCAATCGAGCGCCGGCGCGCGAGGTGTATCACTAGCGAAACAGCGCTGCCAGCCTTGCGCTGTTTGCGACGGCGCTTGCCGTTTTGCGCCGCGACAAAAAAGACCGGTCCGAAGCGGCGGGCCGAACGACGATGCATCCGGGCACCTTCGCAGGTATCGGGTGGCTCGCGCCGCCTCGACCTGCGATCAACACCCCGATTGCCGGCCAAGCTGGCGCGAAAAAAGGATGCAAAAAAATGTTCGCACTCACCAACAACGTCGCCATCGTCACCGGCGCCAGTTCCGGCATCGGCCGCGCCACGGCAAAACTCTTTGCCGAGGCAGGCGCCAAGGTGGTCGTCGCTGCCCGTCGCCAGGCAGAGCTGGACGCGCTCGTCGCTGAAATCGAGGAAGCCGACGGCACCGCGATCGCCCTTGCTGGCGATGTCCGAGACGAAGCCTATGCCAATGCCCTTGTGGATCTTGCGGTGGACAGGTTCGGCGGTCTCGACATCGCCTTCAACAACGCTGGCTCCGTCGGCCAGATGGGACCGGTTCCCGACATGTCGCTGAAGATGTGGCACGAGACCATCGACATCAATCTGACCGGCGCCTTTATCGGTGCAAAATACCAGGTGCCGGCGCTGCTGGAACGCGGCGGCGGCTCGCTGATCTTCACCTCCAGCTTCGTCGGTCGCACCGCCGGCATGCCGGGCATGGCCGCTTACGCTGCGGCCAAGGCCGGGCTGATCGGTTTGACGCAGGTTCTGGCGGCCGAATACGGAGCACAAGGGTTGCGCGTCAACGCGCTGCTGCCCGGCGGCACCGACACGCCGGGCGCGACGACGACCACACCCGAGGCCCGGGCTTTCGTCGAAGGCCTTCACGCCCTGAAACGAATGGCGCAGCCGGATGAGATCGCCCGCTCGGCGCTCTACCTGGCATCGGATGCGTCGAGCTTCACCACCGGAACTGCGCTGTTCGCAGACGGCGGTGTCTCGATCAACCGGACGTGAGGCATTTCCCGCGTGGGCGAGCGAGCCGCAATGTCGCAAAGGCGGTCTTGCTTTCCAGCGCGATTTGGCGATTTCTTCGGACACTGCTGTTCGAAGACGGGCCTAAAACATGCTGCTGATCAGGACCTACATCGCCGCGAGCGCAATCGAAGGCGTCGGCGTCTTTGCCGCCGAGCCGGTCCGGAAAGGGACGTCGATCTGGCAGCTCGATCCGGACTTCGACCGCCTGATCCCGATGGAAAAATATGAGGCGGCGCCGCCGCACCTCCAGGAATTGCTCGACAGATATGCCTATCCAAGTCCGGACCGGCCCGGATTCATGGTCTATGAAGTCGACAATGGCCGCTTTATGAACCACGCCGAACGGCCGAACACGGACTTTTCGCAGCATGGCGGGGCAACCGCGATCCGCGACATAGCGGCGGGCGAGGAAATAACCTGCGACTACGGTGAGTTCTTCGAGGATTTCGAGCGACTTCATTTGGCCACGGCATCATAGCGATCTGGTTGCGTCGTTTGAAGAAAACCCGGAGCGATGATCGGCTCCGGGCCAAATTTCCAGCCCCCAGCTTTAGTTTCGCTGGGCGTGCGGCTCGTCGGTATGCCGGCCGTCATACTGCAGGTCCAACTCGCGAATTGCCTCCTGGCCTTTCTGCGGATCGACCAGGGTGAGAAGCGCGTCGATCTTGGCCTCCATCCGGTCGGTACCCTCCTTAGATTGCGGCGAGCCGACGAAGAGCAGGAACGCCAGGCCACCGACCTGCCAAAGCAGTTGCAGGAATTCCGATTGCCAGTTTTCGAGCGTGTCGCGGCCCATCTCGATCAGATAGCCGCCGAACTCGGGCGGTTGGCCAAGCGCTCGCTGCTCGTCGAGATAGGCGAACCAGCCGAAGACCCAGTGGCCGACAAGCGAGATGATGAAGAAGCCGAGGGTAATCCAGGCATAGCTGTAAGCCCGCCACACCGAAGATGGCTTCACTTTGCCCGACGGCCTGCTGTCCTCACCGCTTGGCATCGTCGCTGTCCGACGCCGTGCGAGCCAGGAACTGCTCCGTGGTCGCGGGCAGGTTGTTTTTCAGCCACTCGGCCATCGCCTCCTCTTCCCGCAGGTTTTGCTCGCAGACGCGGGCGACCTCTGTTTCGCCAAGAGATTCGGCGGCCGCGATGAGGATCCTGTAGGAGGCAATCTCCATATGCTCGAAAGTGTAGCTCGCGAGTGAACCTTTCATCACCTCGTCCCCTGCGAAGACGCCGCTCAGGGACTGCGCCGCCGCCATCAGCTTGCCGCCGGCGTCCTTCAGCGTGGATGTATCCTCGTCTAAACTTTCCAGGCAGGTTCTGAGGCGTGCGGCCTGCCCCTTCGTCTCGTCGACGTGCTGGCTGATGCGCCTACTGAGCTCGGGATAGCTCTCCAGCCGGCTTAGCTGTCCGTTCAGCATGGTTTCGGCCTGCTCCTCCATCGCATGCGCGTCCCTGAGCCACTGGACAAGCCATTCACGGGTGTCTGACATCGGTTTTCTCCTCTGCTTGCGTCGCCGCAACAACCACCGCGGAGCGAAGTTGGTTCCTTCATCGATCAAGCCAGGCGGGCCGTTTTGCCGGATTGGGCAGCAGAAATTTATCGGTGGCGGAAATGCCAACGATCGCTCATCCGCGCGACAGGGACCCCTATCGAGAAGGCCGACACACCGCCCGAGGTCGCGATTCTTGCTTTTTGACGGCAGTTATGCTAGGTATTTTGGCATGGTGCTGATTTGCGCCGACGACCCGCCGCCGAGGCGGGTTTTTCGTTTCGGCAGTGGACAGAGCGGCATGATTCTGCTATCAGCCGCCACAATTCGTGGTGTAAATCGCTGCGGAGGCTAGTGGCTATGGCCGCTTGCCTGTTGATATCAAACACGAAAGACAGGATTGCCCGTGCAGGTACTCGTCCGCGACAACAATGTTGACCAGGCGCTTCGCGCGCTCAAGAAAAAGATGCAGCGCGAAGGCATCTTCCGCGAAATGAAGATGCGCGGACATTACGAGAAGCCGTCCGAGAAGCGCGCCCGCGAAAAGGCGGAAGCCGTTCGTCGCGCCCGCAAGCTGGCCCGCAAGCGCGCCCAGCGCGAAGGCCTGCTGCCGATGACGCCGCGCCCGGTGGCGGCTGGTGGTGCTGCTGGCGCCGGCGCTCCGCGTCCGCCGCGGTTCTGACGCCAATTTTTCGTCCTTTTCGAAGGATATCCAAGGTGGCGCGATGCGTAATCGCCGCCACCTTTTTATTTTGAATTCCTCGATTCGGAGAGGCCGGTTCGCGAGGCCGGTTCGGAGGGGGAACAGACCTGACGGCGCGGCGGGCAGTGAGGACAGAGCAGACATGAACGCAATAAGCGTGGAGCGCAGAACCGCATTGCGCGGCTTTGCACTGACGGCAACCTTGCTTTCCGGGCTGGCGCTCGCCGGCTGCCAGACAGCCCCGACCGGCGAATTCACCAACATCGACAAGGCACAAGGGTCGGCCGAGAACATCTCCTCGCTGTCGGCCGTTATCCAGCGCAGTCCCCAGGATCCGGAAGGCTACAATGTGCGTGGCTCGGCCTATGGTCGCGGCGGCCAGTATCAGGCGGCGCTCAAGGACTTCAACACCGCCATCCAGCTCAATCCGAATTTCTACCAGGCCTATTCGAACCGTGCTCTCATCCAGCGCTTCCTCGGCGACCAGGCAGCCGCGCTTACCGACTACAACCGCTCGATCCAGATCAATCCCGACTATGACGCCGCCTATATCGGCCGCGGCAATCTCTACCGCAAAGCCGGCCGCACCCAGGAAGCGTTCAACGATTTCCAGAAGGCGATCCAGCTCGACACGACCGATGCGCGCGCCTACCACAATCGCGGCCTGATCTATCAGAGCCAGGGCCAGCACGCTTTCGCCATCGAGGATTTCTCGACCGCCATCTCGCTGGCGCCGGACGCCGCCGAACCCTACAATGGCCGCGGCCTCTCCTACCTCGCCATGAACGACGAGGATAATGCCTTCGCCGACATCAACATGGCGATCAAGCTCGACGGCAAGAATGCCGAGGCCTGGTCCAACCAGGCGCTGATCTACGAGCGGCGCGGCGACAAGGCCAAGGCGGCGAAATCCTACCGCGAGGCAGTGCGTCTTAATCCCACCTACCAGCCGGCCAAGGACGGCCTGGCGCGCACCAGCGCCGGCTGACCGACGGCGACGTTGGGCCTGATATGGCAGGCCTGCCGTTTGGCATGCCTTCGAAGCCTTCAATCACTGTGCGTTAACGCCCGCCTTGATCGCGCCAAGTTTTCGGCGGAACGCTCGGGATGCTCAGCCGTTGTTCAAGGCAATTCGCAAAAGGACCCCTCCCATGATCAAGAAACTCGCCTGTGCCGCCGCCCTCGCCACCACGGTGCTCGCTGCCCCTGCCAGCGCGGGCAAGCTGGAGCTCGGCGTGCTCGACTGCACCATCGATGGCGGCACCGGCTATATCGTCACATCCAACAAAGGCGTGGCCTGCACCTTTCGCCCCCATCATGGCGGCCCGCCCGAAGCCTATACCGGGGTCATTTCCAAACTCGGCGTCGACGTCGGCAAGACGCACCAGGGCGAATTGATATGGGCGGTTCTGGCGGCCACTCGCGACCGTGATTCCGGCGATCTTGCCGGCAGCTATTATGGCGTCAACGCCGAGGCCAGCCTGGTGACCGGCGGCGGCGCCAATCTGCTGGTCGGCGGCTTGAACAGCGCCTTCTCGCTGCAGCCTCTCAACGTACAGGCGCAGACCGGCGTCAACCTGGCAGTCGCCGTCACCTCGCTGGAGCTGATCCACTCTTTCAAATAAGCGGCATTGCGTAGCTCTGCGCGGCGGAACAGGACAGGACCTGTTCCGCCGCCATGATTTTTGGGAACCGCCACGTCAATGATGTTCACAGCGATCGCCATGATCGCCGCCGGCATCAATCTTCTAAAGCGCGTCGCGTTGAAACGGATTCAATCGACGCGCTTTAAGCCTTTGTTTTATGCATGTCGTTATCCCAAAACCGCTGCGCACTTTTGGGCGACATGCACTATCATGCTGACTTCCCGCCTTCAGCATCCTCGGTGCACCCGCAAAAAACCTCTTGAACTCAACTGCGGTTGAGGTTTTACAACCCGTCCCCGAAGCGCCGCGTGCCATCTGGAGACGAAGAGCGCTCCACCATTTTTTGAATCGGCGTATAAGAAAGTTCGGAGGGCGGGGTGACCGAAACCAGCACAAACAGGGTCGATTGGCGCGCGCTGTGGGCGAGCGGCGATCTGGCGCGCTTCTGCTTCATCAGCCTCGGCATCCTGCTGCACGCCACCAATGAAACCATGGTGGCGACGGTGATGCCGGCCATGGTCGGCGAACTCGCTGGCGTTCAGCTGGTCGGCTGGTCGCTGGCGATCTACGAGCTCGGCGCCATCGTCGCCGGCGCTGCCGCCGGGCGGCTGGTGAGCTACGTCGCGCTGCGCACCAACATGGTGGTGGCCGCCCTGCTTTATGCGGCCGGCGCACTGGTCTGCGCCATCGCGCCCTCCATGCCGCTGTTCCTGACCGGGCGCCTGATCGAGGGGTTTGGCGGCGGCGCGCTAGTGTCGTTGGCCTTCGTCTCGGTCGAGCGGCTGTTTCCACGCGCCATCTGGCCACAGCTTTTCGGCGTCATGTCGGCGATCTGGGGCGTCGCCGCCTTCAGCGGCCCGGTGCTGGGCGCGTTGATGACCGAGTTGCTCTCCTGGCGCTGGGCTTTCGGCGTCTTCACGCTCGGCGGCACGGCCATGGCATTGGCGAGCTTCATCGTGCTCGACACGCCTGAGGCGACCAAGCCGCAGGCGATCACTGGGACGGCGCCGCCCTTCCCCTTCGCCGCGCTCGGCTGCCTTGCCGTCAGCGTCGTGCTGATCGCCACGGCCGGGGTCGACATTGCCCTGCTGCGTTCCTCCCTGCTGCTGGCCCTCGGCCTGGTCGGGCTTGCGCTGTTTGTCCGCATCGATGCGCTGAAGCCGCGCTCGCGGCTGTTCCCGTCGCGGCTGTTCTCTTGGCGCTCGCCGGTCGGCGCAGGCATGACCATGGTCGCTGCGTTCTCCGTGGCGACCTGTTCCTTCGCCGTCTACGGACCGCTGCTTCTGACCAGCCTGCACGGCATTCCGATCCTGACCACCGGCTACATCATCGCCGCCGAATCGATCGCCTGGTCGATCCTGTCGATCCTCGTCGCCAATGCGCCGCCGGAGCGCGAGAGGCTGATCATCACCGGCGGCGCGCTGATGATCGCGATGGGCATCGCTGGTTTCGCCTATGCCGTGCCGGCGGGTTCGATTCCGCTGATCCTGTTCTGCGCCTTGCTGCAAGGCGGCGGCTTCGGCATTGCCTGGCCCTTCGTCACCCGCGTGATCGTGGCATCGGCCAGGGATGGTGAGCAGACGATCGCCTCTGCCGCCGTGCCGACCATGCAGCGCATCGGCTATGCGGTCGGTGCAGCACTGACCGGCATCGTCGCCAACGCCAGCGGTTTTTCCGAAGGCCTGAACCGTGAGGCGGCGGCGAATGTCGCCACCTGGTTGTTCCTCGCCTTCGTGCCACTCGGCCTTCTGGGATGCCTTGCAGCCCTGAGGATCTCGGGGCCGGCAGCCCGGCCACAGGAAGCAACCGGCTAGACAGTAATTGTCTTCAGCCGCTCGGCGATCAGTGCCGCAAGCCGCGTCGCCACCTCGTCCTTGCTCATCTCGGGCCATTCGTCGACACCGGCCTTCGAGACGATCCGCACCCGGTTGCGATCGCCGCCCATCACGCCGCCTACGCGGGACACGTCGTTGGCGACGATGAAATCGGCGCCCTTCTTCCTGAGCTTGGCCTCGGCGTTCTTGACGAGATCCTGCGTCTCAGCGGCAAAGCCGACGACCAGGCTGGGCCGCCTTTTGTGATGACCGACACCGGCAAGAATATCGGGGTTTTCGATCATCTGCAGCGCCGGCGGCCCCTCGCCTGCCACTTTCTTGATCTTCTCGCCGGCCGAAGTCTCGCTACGCCAGTCGGCAACGGCAGCCACGAACACGGCCGCGTCCGCCGGCAGCAGCTGTTCGACCGCGCCCTTCATCTCGTTCGCGGTTTCGACATGCAGCGTGGTGACCCCGGCCGGATCGGCAATACCGACCGGACCGGAGACGAGGCGCACATCGGCGCCGAGCCTTGCCAGCGCCGCCGCAATGGCATGGCCCTGCTTGCCGGACGAGCGATTGGCGATGTAGCGCACCGGGTCGATCGGCTCATGCGTCGGCCCTGAGGTGACGATGATCTTTCTGCCGGCCAGCGGCTTCGGCCTGATGTCGAGCAGCGCCTCGATCGCGGCGACGATCTCCAGCGGCTCGGCCATGCGGCCCTCGCCTGCCTCGTTGCTCTCTGCCATCTCGCCCTTTGCCGGGCCGATGAATGCGATGCCGTCCTTCTGCAACGTCGCGCGGTTTCGCCGGGTCGCCGGGTGCGACCACATTTTCGGGTTCATGGCGGGCGCCATCAAAACCTGCTTGTCGGTGGCAATGAGCACAGTGGAGGCAAGGTCATTGGCGTGGCCGTTGGCGAGCTTCGCCATCAGGTCGGCGGTGGCCGGCGCCACGACGACAAGGTCGGCCTCGCGCGACAAGCGGATGTGGCCGACATCGTGCTCGTCATTGCGGTCGAACAAATCGGTGAAGACGTGGTCGGCAGCCAGCGCTCCAACCGACAGCGTGGTCACGAACTCCTGCGCCGCAGCGGTCATGACGACACGCACCGCAGCGCCCCGCTCGCGCAGCCGGCGGATCAGGTCGAGCGCCTTATAGGCGGCGATGCCGCCGCCGATGATCAGCAGGATGCGCTTGCCGGAAAGGATCATGCCCGAGACCAGTCCTTGTCCAAAGTCATGCCGGCTTCAGTACCGGCGTGATATCGGTATGGATGAAATCATCGCCCTTGAAAAGCAATGGCAGATCTCGGGTCTTGGCGAGAGCGTAGGCGAAGCAGTCGCCCATGTTGAGGTTGGCCGGGTGGCCGGTGCCGCGGCCATAGGTTGAATAGGCAAGGCGAGCTGCAGAAAGCTGCACCAAATCGAAGGCTAGAATTTCGAGTTGAAGCTCCGAAACTATCGCTTCAAGTCGGGCAGCTCCCTCCGGATATCTGCCTCGCAAGGCGACGCAATATGCTTCATATAGCGTGCCAGAACTGATCGACGGCAGCTCCGATCGGGCGATGGCGTTGGCGAACAACACGTTGTCTGATTCCCGCCCCAGAATGGAAATCAATGCCGACGTGTCGACGACAAGAGCGCTCACCGGAGGCCTTCGTCCCACATTTCATCTGTGAGTTTCTTCAGGTCGAAAGGCTCCGCTGGTTTCACGCCAAGCGCCAGAACCTTGTCAACGTCGATCCTTCGTCGTGCAGGGCTTTTAACCTCTCGCGCAAGAACTTCCCGAGCCTCCTGCTCCATCGAAACACCTCGCGCGGCGGCGCGCTCGCGAAGGGCCTGCTTCACGCTGTCGTCAAGATTGCGGATGGTGAGCGTACCCATGGCATTGCTCCTTCTCATCCAACATAGTTGATGAAAGGAATGCTTTCAATGACAGCGCCGACAGCACTGCTGTCATTGCTTGCATTCAAAGCAGCTTCCAAGCGATATAGACCAGCGTCACCGCGATCACCCACAGCGCCAGCCGGCCGGATCGGGTGTGGCGCGCCTCGGCCTTGCCGATCGCGTGCGCTGTCCTTTCGTCGAAGCGCAACCCATGTTCGGCCATCAAATCGATCTCGCGCGACAGCCGCTCGGTGCGGGCGGCGAGGTCCGGCGCCTGGCGGGCCAGCGCCAGCAGCGCGCTTGCGCCGTCGCGCGCGTCGGCCAGCAGAGCACGCGGGCCGAGATTGCCCGATATCCAGCCGCTGACCACCGGTTCGGACGTCTTCCACATGTTGAAGGCCGGGTCGAGGGTGCGGGCGACGCCCTCGACCACCACCATGGTCTTCTGCAGCAGCACCAGTTCGGAACGCGTCGCCATGTCGAAGAGGTCGGTCACCTCGAACAGAAGCGTCAAGAGCTTGGCCATCGAGATGGTATCGGCCGGCTGGCCGTGGATCGGCTCGCCGATCGCCCGGATCGCCTGGGCGAACGCCGCGACATTGTGCTGGCGCGGCACGTAGCCGGCCTCGAAATGCACTTCGGCGACGCGCAGATAGTCACGGGTGATGAAGCCATAGAGGATTTCGGCGAGGAAACGGCGCTCCTTCTTGCCGAGCCGGCCGGCAATGCCGAGATCAACGGCAACGATGGTGCCGTCGGCCTCGACGAACAGGTTTCCCGGATGCATGTCCGCATGAAAGAAGCCGTCGCGCAGCGTTTGACGCAGGAACGACTGGATCAGATTGGCGGCGATCGCCTTCAGATCGTGGCCGGCAGCAGCGAGGCCGGCAATGTCGTTCATCTTGATGCCGTCGACCCATTCCATGGTCAGAACGTCGCGGCCGGTGCGCTCCCAGTCGACCATCGGCACGCGAAAGCCGGGATCGTCCTTGGTGTTCTCGCCGAGCTCCGAAAGCGCTGCCGCCTCGAGCCTCAGATCCATTTCGATCTTGGTGGTCTGCGCCAGCGTCTCGGTCACTTCGACCGGCCGCAGCCGGCGCGACGACGGGATGTACTTCTCCTGCAGGCGGGCAGCGAGAAAATAGCTCTCGAGATCACGAAAGAAGAGGCGGCGCACGCCTGGCCGGATGACCTTGACCGCCACCCGCGAACCGACGCCGTCGTGCAGGGTTTCTGCGATATGGACCTGAGCGATCGAAGCCGCGGCAACGGCATCGCCGAAACTGGCGTAGAGGTCGCCGACCTTGCGCCCGAGCGAAGCCTCTATCGCCGCAATGGCCTCGGTCTGCGGAAAGGTCTGCATCTTGTCCTGCAGCATGGCGAGGTCGAGCGCCATGTCGTTGCCGACGACATCGGGCCGTGTCGCCAGGAACTGCCCGAGCTTGACATAGGATGGCCCGAGCCGGACGACCGCCTTGGCCAGCCGGTCGCCACGCTCATAGGCAAGCGCGCGGCGGCGGGTGAACAGCCGTGCCATCCGCCAGCCGAGTTTCGGCAGGCCGGAAAGCTCGTCGCCCGGCAAGGCCGCCACGACGCCTTCGCGGACCAGCACCCAGCCGGCCCGCACGAGCCTGAAACCAGCGCCGACCCTGCTCATGACTGCGCTAGCCTCAAAGCTTCCAGCCCGAATGAAGCGCAGCAATGCCGCCGGAATAATTGCGAAAAGAAGCGCGGTCGAAGCCGGCGCGGGAAATCATCGCCGCAAAATTCTGCTGATTGGGAAACTTGCGGATTGATTCGACCAGATAGGAATAGGGCTCGCCGTCACCGGTCACCGCCTTGCCGATCCTGGGGATGGCGTTGAACGACCACGCCTCATAGACCTTGTCGAGCAACGGCATGTCGACCTCGGAAAATTCGAGACAGAGAAAGCGTCCGCCGGGCTTCAGCACGCGATAGGCTTCCGCAAGCGCCACATCGATACGCGGCACGTTGCGAATGCCGAAAGCGATCGTGTAGGCGTCGAACGTGGCCTCAGCGAAGGGCAGCTCCTCGGCATTGGCTTCGACGAAATCGGTGTTATCAGTCAGTCCCTTTTTCTCGGCCCGGTCGCGGCCGACGGCGAGCATCGAGCCGTTGATGTCGAGAACGGTGGCATGGGCGTTCCTGCCGCTCGCCTCGACGATGCGGAAGGCGATGTCGCCGGTGCCGCCGGCAACGTCGAGAACGCTCCAGCGCGGTCGTTTCGGTGGATTGAGCCATGTGACCATAGCGTCCTTCCACAGCCGGTGCAGGCCGGCCGACATCAGGTCGTTCATCAGATCGTAGCGGTTCGCGACCTTGTGGAAAACGTCATTGACCAGGGACTGCTTCTCGCCTGCCCCTACACGCTTGAAACCATAGGAGGTCTCCATGCCGCCAACGGCCGTGGTTCTCTCAACCGACATTATTTTTGATCCGCCATAAAACCGGCGGGACCATAGCCGATCGATGGTGCCGACGCTATTGTTTAAGGCGCGGTGTTCGGCCGCGCTTCTCGGTCGTGGAATCATGCTTATGGCTCCGCGAACTGGGCTGACCTGACGGGATGACTGCATGCCTTTGAAAGCGGAACTGCACTGCCATATCGAAGGGGCAGCGGCGCCCGAACTCGTCATCCGCCAGGCGCAGAAATACGGCAAGGACACCTCGCCCTACATTCAGGACGGCTCCTTCGTCTGGCACGATTTCACCTCCTTCCTCGCCGCCTATGATTTCTCCTCCGACCTGTTCCGCACGGAAGAAGACTATGCGCGGCTGGCCGATCATTACCTGACCAGTCTCGCCCGCGACGGCGCCATCTATTCCGAGATCTTCACCTCGCCGGACCATGCCGGCAAGGCCGGCCTGTCGCCCAAGGCCTATACGGACGCGCTCGGCGAAGGCATGGCGCGTGCCAAGGCCAAGACCGGCATCGAGGGCCGCATGATCGTCACCGGCGTGCGCAACGCCGGCGTCTATTCGATCGAGCAGGCGGCGCGCTTCGCGGCCCGCTGCGGACATCCGCTGGTCACCGGCTTCGGCGTCGCCGGCGACGAGCGGATGGGCGATCTGGAGGACTATGTCAGGGCCTTCGAGATCGCGCGCGAGGCCGGCCTCGGCATCACCGTCCACGCCGGCGAGCTGATGGGCTGGGAAAGCGTCAAGGCGGCGCTCGACCATATCCGCCCCGCCCGTATCGGCCATGGCGTGCGCGCCATCGAAAATCCCGACCTTGTCCGGCGCATAGCCGACGAAGGCGTCGTGCTCGAATGCTGTCCCGGCTCCAACATCGCGCTGAAGGTCTTCGACAGTTTCGCCGATCACCCTTTTCCGGCGCTGCAGGCGGCGGGCTGCAAGGTGACGCTAAACTCCGACGACCCGCCCTATTTCTGGACGTCGCTGAAGCGCGAATACGACATTGCCGCAGAGCATTTTTCGATGGACGACAAGGCGCTCGCCGCCGTCACCAGAACCGCAATCGAGGCCGCCTTCGTCGATAAGAAGACCAGGACGGCGCTTCTCGCCCGCCTCAACGCCGCCCGCTAACTCTCTCCTCCTGCAAAAACTGTGGTAGGTGATCGCAAGCAGTTCCTTGGCCGGCGCATTGTCGATAGGGTTCACGTAAGCAGCCGGAATTTCAGGAGAACACCATGAAGGGCGTCACCGTCGTCGACCACCCGCTTGTCCAGCACAAGCTGACCATCATGCGAAAGAAGGAAACCTCGACGGCCGGCTTCCGGCGGTTGTTGCGGGAGATCTCGCTGCTGCTCGGCTACGAGGTCACTCGCAACCTCGAACTGACGACGACAACGATCGAAACGCCGATCGAGACGATGGAAGCGCCAACGCTGGAGGGCAAGAAGCTGGTCTTCGCCTCAGTGCTGCGCGCCGGCAACGGCTTGCTCGAGGGCCTGCTTGACCTGGTGCCGGCGGCGCGCGTCGCCCATATCGGTCTCTACCGCGATCATGAGACGCTGGAAGCGGTCGAATATTTCTTCAAGGCGCCGAGCGATCTCGCCGACCGGTTGGTGATCGTCGTCGACCCGATGCTGGCGACCGCCAATTCGGCGATCGCGGCGATCGACAAGCTAAAAGGGCGCGGCGCCACCAACATCCGCTTCCTCTGCCTGCTGGCTGCGCCAGAAGGCCTCGAGCGCTTCATCAAGGCGCATCCCGATGTCCCGGTATTCACCGCGTCCATCGATCGCCAGCTCAACGAGAAAGGCTACATCATGCCCGGCCTCGGTGATGCCGGCGACCGCATGTACGGCACTAAATGACCGTGCCACTCGTTTACCGATCGTTTACGCAAACGGCCGCTTTCCGCATCTGTTAAAGCGGCAAACACCATGTCGCGATAAGCATGGGCGTTCACGAAGGCCGGTCCATGCTGCTGCGCAATCTTCTCATCCTTGGCGTGCTCGCCGTAACATCGGCGTCGTTCCCGATCCTCTATCAATCGAATCCGCAGATGCTCGATGGCCTGCTGAAATCGGCGGTCGGGGCGAGGCCCACGATCGAAACGCAAACGGACCTGAACCTGGCCGGGGTTCCCGACAGATCGGCGACGCCGCAGCCGCTCGGCCGCAAGGTCGTGGTCACGGCGGATGCGCGCGGGCATTTCACGTCGGCGTTCAAGCTCAACGGCCGTCAGGTCGACGGCATGATCGACACCGGCGCCACGCTCGTCGCCATCAACAGTTCGACCGCACGCAGGATCGGCATTTCGCTGAACGCGTCTGACTTCCGCCACACCGTCAACACCGCCAACGGGGCGATCAAGGCTGCCCTGGTGACCGTCGATCGCCTGCAGATCGGCAAGATCACGGTCGACGGCGTCCAGGCGGTGGTGCTCGACGACAAGGCACTGCGCACCAATTTGATCGGTCTGAGTTTTCTCCAGCGGCTTGAAAAATACCAGGTCGAAAACGGCGCGCTGTTGCTCGTCCAGTGATCACCCGCGCGGCAGGATCCGCCGGATGACGGCTTTTTCCGCAGGCGGCTTCGAAGCGCCGATCGTATAGGCCGAAAGCACGGCGGCCGCGGCCGCCTCGGCATCGGAGGCGTTGCGGGCATGGACCAGCGCCAGCGCCTCGCCGGCGCGTACCTCCGCACCGACCGGCAATAGCCTGGTGATGCCGACCGCATGGTCGATCCTGTCGTCGGGCCGTATGCGCCCGCCGCCAAGCCCGACGACCGCAAGCCCGATGTCGCGGGTGGCGATGCCGGTGACAAAGCCGTTTTCGGTCGCCTTGACCGCAAGCTCAGTCGCCGCCTTCGGCAGGTATTTTTCCGGATTCTCAACGAAGTCGGCCGGACCGCCGAGCGCCGCCACCATGCGCGCGAAGACGGCCGCCGCGCGGCCACCGGCAAGCGTTTCGGCGGCGCGCCGCATGCCGTCCTGGTTGGACGATACCAGCCCGGCCGATTGCAGCATGTCTGCGGCCAATGCCAGCGTCACATCCTCCAGGCGCCGGTCGCGAAAACGGCCGGTGAGAAAATCGACGGCATTGCGCACCTCGACCGCGTTGCCGGCTGCCGACGCCAGCGGCTCGTTCATGCCGGTGACCAGTGCCGAGGTCTTCAGTCCTGCGCCATTGGCGACGTCGACCAGGCTGTTCGCTAGCGCCGCTGCGTCGCGCGATTTCTCCATGAAGGCGCCGTTTCCGACCTTCACGTCAAGCACCAGCGACTGCAGGCCGGCCGCCAGCTTCTTCGACAGGATCGAGGCGGTGATCAGCGGCACCGATTCGACGGTTCCCGACACGTCGCGGATCGCATAGAGCCTGCGGTCGGCAGGCGCGAGGTCAGCGGTCTGGCCGATAATGGCACAGCCGGTTTCGAGCACCACCTTGCGGAACCGCGCGACATCCGGCTGGCTGATATAGCCGGGAATGGCATCCATCTTGTCGAGCGTGCCGCCGGTATGGCCGAGGCCGCGGCCGGAAATCATCGGCACATAAGCGCCGCAGGCGGCTACAATCGGCGCCACCATCAGCGAGACATTGTCGCCGACGCCGCCTGTCGAGTGCTTGTCGGTGACCGGGCCTGGCAGATCCGACCAGTCGAGCACGTCGCCGGAATCGCGCATGGCCAGCGTCAGCGCCACCGCCTCGTCGCGGCTCATGCCGTTGAAGAACACCGCCATGGCGAAGGCCCCGACCTGCCCGTCCGAGACGGTGCCTGATGTCACGCCTTCGATGAAGCTGGCGATCTCCTGCACCGACAGCTTGTGGCCGTCGCGCTTGCTGCGGATGATTTCCTGGGGAAGCATCAGGCCGGGACCTTACTCTCCGGTAACCCATGCTGGAACACACGCTGGAGAATGGTCGCCAGCCGCGCACCGCCGACCGGCGCCATGTCCTTGGTCTCCTGGTGCGAAAGCTCCGCCCCGGTCATCCCTGCGGCGAGGTTGGTGATGACCGAACAGGCGGCGACGCGCAGGCCGAGGAAGCGAGCAAGAATGACCTCCGGCACGGTCGACATGCCAACGGCGTTGGCGCCCATGATACGCGCCATGCGGATCTCGGCGGGCGTCTCGAAGCACGGCCCGGAAAACCACATATAGACACCCTGGTGCAGCGCGGTATCCGTCGCCTTCGCGGCCGTCTCGATCGCCGCGCGAAGGCCGGCATCATAGGCTTCGGTCAGGCCGACAAAACGGCGGTCGCTCGGCTCGCCGATCAGCGGGTTGGAGCCCGAGAAATTGATGTGGTCGGTGATCAGCATCACCGAGCCCGGGCCCATGTCCGGATCGACCGAGCCGGCGGCATTGGTGAGGATCAGTTGCGAGATGCCGAGGCCGGCGAGCACCTCCAGCGCCGGCCGCATCGCAGCCGCGTTGCCGTGCTCGTAATAGTGTGCGCGGCCGGACAGCATCAGCACTGGCGTGCCGGCAAAGCGTCCCGCCACCACCTCGCCGGCATGACCGGTGACGCCGCTTCTGGGAAAGCCCGGCAATTCGGCATAGGAAATGCGGACAGCGTCCTCGACCTGGTCGACGAGCCCGCCAAGGCCCGACCCCAGCACCAGCGCGGTGGCGGGCGCCAGCCCGTCCAGCCTTTCGACGAGACAATCAAGCGCTTCCTTCATTTCAAAATATCGCCCTGGAAGCCGTAGGGCAGCATATCGCCCATGGTCACGGTCTCGACCACGCCGCCATTGTCGCAGAGATAAAGCTTGGTTTCCGGCCGGCAGAATTCGGCCAGCCGCTGCCGGCAGCCGCCACAGGGGGAGCATTTCGCCATGCGCTCGGCGATCACCGCGATCTCCGTGATCCTGCCGCCGCCACCCATGATGTAGTGGCCGAGCGCGGTGGTTTCGGCGCACCAGCCTTCCGGATAGGACGCGACCTCGATGTTGGCGCCGGCAAAGACGCGGCCGTCCTCGGTGCGCAGTGCCGCCCCGACTGGAAACTTCGAATAGGGCGCATAGGCCTTGGCCATGGCGGCCTTGGCCGCTTCGAACAGATCATGCGACATTTATTTTCCTTTTCGCATGGCCCGGTCCGAAAACCGGCTTCCACTTTTCGGGGCCATGCTTAGCGTTCCTTGACATAGGGCACGCCGCCGGCGCGCGGCGGGATCGCCTTGCCGATGAAGCCGGCGAGCAGGATGACGGTGAGGATATAGGGCAGCGCCTGCATGAGCTGTACCGGCACCTTGCCGATCAGCGGTAGCGGCGTGCCCTGCAGGCGGATCGACAGCGCGTCGAGAAAGCCGAACAACAGGCAGGCGAACATGGCGTTGACCGGCTTCCACTTGGCGAAGATCAGCGCGGCCAGCGCGATATAACCCTTGCCGGCGGTCATGTCCTTCACGAAGCCGCCATTTTGCACCATCGACAGATAGGCGCCGGCAATGCCGGTGAGCACACCGGTGCAGATCAGCGCCCGATAGCGCAGCCAGGCGACCGAGATGCCGGCGGTGTCGACCGCGGCCGGGTTCTCGCCGACCGCGCGCATCCGCAAGCCGAAGCGGGTGCGAAACAGCACCCACCAGGTGAACGGCACGGCGAGGAACGCGATATAGACCAGCACGGAATGGCCGGAGATCAGTTCCGAATATATCGGACCGAGGATCGGCACGCCCCTGAGCGCGTCCGCACCGGGCCAGACGACCGCCCCGAACCGCTCGTCCGAGGCCAAAGCTGGCGTACGACCACCTTGCTGGAACCAGGCCTGGCCAAGCATGATCGTCGATCCCGCGGCGATAAAATTGATCGCCACACCGGAGACGATCTGGTTGCCACGATGGGTGATCGAGGCAAAGCCGTGGATCAGCGCGAAGGCGACCGAGATGAGGATGGCCATGCCGAGGCCGAGATAGGCGGAGTGGAAGACGGAGGCTGCGGCGGCACCGGCGAAGGCGCCGACCAGCATCTTGCCCTCGAGCCCGATGTCGAAGATGCCGGCCCGCTCCGAATAGAGGCCGGCGAGGCAGGCGAGCAGCAAGGGCACCGACAGGCGGATGGTCGAGTCTAGAACCTGGATGATGGCGTTGAACAAATCCATCTCAGGCGCCCTTCCCCTTGACCGCTTCCATGCCGACAGATCTCGGGCTGAGCGAAGCGAACAGCGCCTGGACGTAGGGCCGGAACATGTGCTCGAGCGCGCCGGCGAACAGGATGACCAGGCCCTGGATGATGACGATCATGTCGCGGCTGATCGCCGGCATCTCGAAGGCAAGCTCGGCGCCGCCCTGATAGAGCATGCCGAACAAGATGGCGGCGAGCACGATGCCGACCGGGTGCAGGCGCCCCATCAGCGCCACGGCGATGCCGACGAAACCGGCACCCGAAACGAATTCGAGCGCGACATTGTGCTGGTCGCCCATCGTCGGATTGAGCGCCATCATGCCGGCCAGCGCGCCCGAAATCATCATGGCTATGATGATGATACGGGTCTCCGAAATGCCGGCATAGCGCGCCGCTTTCGAGCTGTGGCCGTAGGTGCGCATCTCGTAGCCGAGCCTGGTGCGCCAGATCAGCACCCAGACCAGAAAGGCCATGGCCAGCGCCAGCAGAAAGCTGATGTTGAACGGCGCCGAACGGATCTTGGCGCCGAACAGCTCGATGACCCAGTTGAGCTTCGGCAATTGCGCGCCGTCGAGGAAGGTGCGCGTCTGCGGCGCCATCGAATTGGCCGGCTTCAAGAATCCGACCAGTGCGTAGACCATGACGCTGGCGGCGATGAAATTGAACATGATGGTGGTAATGACGATGTGCGAGCCGCGCTTTGCCTGCAGATAGGCTGGGATCAGCGCCCACAGCGCCCCCATCGCCGCAGAGGCGATGATCGCCAGCGGGAAAGTGAGCCACCATGGCAGCACGCTGTCGAAGGCCAGGCAGACAATGCCGATGCCGAGGCCGGCGATATAGCCTTGGCCCTCGCCGCCGATGTTGAACAGGCCGCAATGCGCCGCAACCGCCACCGAAAGCCCGCTGAAGATGAAGGTGGTGGCGTAGAAAAGCGTGAACGCAATGCCTTGCCCACGGCCGAAGGCGCCCTCGACCAGGACGGCGGCCGCGCGGAACGGATTTTCGCCAACCAGAAGCACGACGAAGCCGGCGACGACGAAGGCAACGGCGAGATTGATCACCGGGATCAGCCCGTAATCGGCCCAAGCCGGCAACTTGGCGTAAGGCGTGCTCATGCCGCCGCCTCCTGGCGCTCGACGCCGGCCATCAGCAGGCCGAGCTCACCCTCGGTCGCCTCCGGTCCGCGCTCGCCGACGATACGGCCGGCAAACATCACCAGGATGCGGTCGGACAGCGAACGGATCTCGTCGAGTTCGACCGACACCACCAGCACGGCCTTGCCCTGGTCGCGCATGGCGATGAGCCGCTTGTGGATGAATTCGATGGCGCCGACATCGACGCCGCGCGTCGGCTGGCCAACGATCAGCACGCCCGGGTCTTGTTCCATTTCCCGCGCCAGCACGATCTTCTGCTGGTTGCCGCCGGAGAAATTAGCGGTCTTGAGCCGGCAGTCCGCCGGGCGGATGTCGTATTTGGTGATCTTGTCCTTGGCGTCGTCGCGGATGGCGTCGATGTTGAGGAACGGCCCCCGGAGATAGCGGGGATCGTCGTGATAGCCGAGGATCGAATTCTCGTTCTCCTCGAAGGCCAGCACCAGCCCGACGTGATGACGATCCTCCGGCACATGGGCGAGACCGCGGTCGCGCAGCTCGCCGGGATCGGCAGCCCCGGTGAGATCGATCGGCTTGCCGTCGAGCATGACCGAGCCCGAGACGGCGCGCCTGATGCCGGAAATCGCCTCGAGCATTTCGGATTGCCCGTTGCCGGCAACGCCGGCTATGCCTACGATCTCGCCGGCACGCACATCGAAGGAGATGTCGTCGACCATGGTGACGCCGCGGGAATCCTTCACCGTCAGGTTCTTCACCGCGAGCTTGACGCCGCCGGCTTCCGCCTCGCCCTTCTCGACCCTGAGCAGCACGCGCCGCCCGACCATCAGCTCGGCCAGCTCCTCGACCGTCGTCTTCTTGGTCTCCCTGGTCGCCACCATTGTGCCCTGGCGCATGACCGACACGGTGTCGGTGATCGCCATGATTTCGCGCAGCTTGTGGGTGATCAGCACGATCGTTTTGCCCTGCTCCTTCAACTGCTTGAGGATGCGGAACAGGTGGTCGGCTTCAGCCGGAGTGAGCACGCCCGTCGGCTCGTCGAGGATCAGGATCTCGGCGCCGCGATACAGCGCCTTGAGGATTTCGACACGCTGCTGCAGGCCGACCGGCAACTCCTCGATGATCGCATCGGGATCGACCTCCAGCCCGTATTCGCGTTCGAGCCGTTCCAGCTCCGACCGCGCCTTGGCGATGCTCCTCTTCAGCAAGGCATCGCTTTCGGCGCCGAGAATGACGTTTTCCAGCACCGTGAAATTGTCGACCAGCATGAAGTGCTGATGCACCATGCCGATGCCGAGCGCGATGGCGTCGTTTGGCGACTTGATCGACGCCGGCTGGCCGCCGACGCGGATCTCACCGCTGTCGGCCTGGTAGAAGCCATAGAGGATCGACATCAGTGTCGACTTGCCGGCGCCGTTCTCGCCGACAATGCCGTGGATGGTGCCGCGCACGATCTCCAGATTGATGTCGCGGTTGGCGCGCACGGCGCCAAAACTCTTGTTGATGCCGATCAGCTCGATTGCGGCTTGCGCCATGCAGCCTGTCCCACTCTTATTTTTTTATCGCTTGGTCAAAACGCCTAGCATGACGCCCCGTCTGTGCCAATTGGCCGGAGCAGCGTTCACTCTCGACAAATCCCCGCGCGCTTGTCAATTTCGAACGTGGCCGCAGCCTTCACATTCGCTGTCGCATCGGCCGGAAAACCGGATTCGATTTTCGGAAAGCACGATGCGAAGATTGTAAGTGTCAGAGCGTAGTTTGTGCGTCCAATTGGACGCCCGTCGCTCTAATGTGGCAGACCCAGAAAATTCGCATCTCTTGGGAGTTGCGCAGCGAGAACCGAGGTTTTTCAAATGACCATGCCCGCCGACCGGCTGACAACGCTGGAAATACGCGCCGCCGAGCAGGAGAAGACCATCGAGGAACTGTCCGGCCAGATCGCCGAGCAGTGGAAGGTGATCGAGCGCATGCAGCGCAAGCTCGATGCGCTGACCGACCGCTTCCTGGCGTTGGAAGAACAGGCCGCACCGGACGTGCCGGTGACCAAGCCGCCGCATTGGTGAGCGACTGAGGAAGAGCAACGAGCGTGGCCGGTGAAAGCGACCGCTTAGCCGGACGGCCGCGAATACGTGCAGCCGGCCCACGCGGTTCTCAGGTCAGGCAGCGGCTTTCGACGGCTGCCAAAGTTCGATCGGATTGCCTTCGGGATCATGAATGCGGCAGAAGCGGCCGGCCTCTGAATCCCATTCGGCGCGAGTTTCGACGGCGATGCCCGCCGCCTTGAGATCGGCCACGGTCGCATCGATGTCATCGACGCGGAAATTGATCATCCACTGCTGATCCATACGACCGAAATAGTCGCTCTCTCGACGGAACGGTGCGAAGACGGTCGGGCCAGCCTCCTGTTTCCAGACGGTCTTGGCGATGTCGGCAATGCCCAGATGCTTCTCGTACCAGGCGGTCAGCGCTTGCGGGTCGCTGGCGCGAAAGAAGAAGCCGCCTATTCCCGTCACCGTCGCCATCGGCCGTTACCTCCTCTTGCCGGATATTATTTTTGCGGTCCGCCATCCATAACGCAAAACCGCCGGGTTTTCACCCCGGCGGCTTTGATCAGATCCGCGATGTCGGTCGATCAATAAGGGCAGGCGTTGTCCGACATGTAGTCGTGCACCTTGACGGTACCCGCGATAATGTCGGCCTTGGCCTTTTCGACCGCCGCTTTCATCGCGTCGTCGACAAGCGCCTTGTTGTTGTCGTCCATGGCGTAGTCGACGCCGCCTTCCTTGAGGCCGAGATCGTTGATGCCGCCGGTGAACTTGTCGTTCTTGGCGTCCATGAAGGTGTTGTAGACCGCAACGTCGACGCGCTTGACCATGGAGGTCAGCACCTTGCCGGGCTGCAGGCCGTTCTGGTTGGAATCGACACCGATGCCGAGCTTGCCGCCGTCGGCCGCTGCCTGCAGCACGCCAACACCGGTTCCGCCTGCCGCCGCGTAGATCACGTCGGCGCCCTGGTCGATCTGCGTCTTGGCGATCTCGCCGCCCTTGGCCGGATCGTTCCAGGCTGCCGGCGTGTCGCCGGTCATGTTCTGGATGACATCGGTCGCGCCGGCCGCCTTGGCGCCGCCGACATAGCCGCAGCCGAATCTGCGGATCAGCGGAATGTCCATGCCGCCGATGAAGCCGACCTTCTTCGACTTGGAAGCCATCGCTGCCATCACGCCGACGAGGTAGGAGCCTTCCTGCTCCTTGTAGACGACGGAGCGGACGTTGGGCTTGTCGACGACCATGTCGATGATGGCGAATTTGGTGTCGGGAAACTCGACGGCGATCTTCTCCAGCGCATCCGCCCAGGAGAAGCCCGCCATGGCGATCGGATTGCGGCCATCCTCGGCGAAACGGCGCAGCGCCTGCTCGCGCTGGGTCGCGTTGCTGACCTCGAATTCCACATAGGCGATACCGGTTTCGGCCTTGAATTTTTCGGCGCCATTGAAGGACGCCTCGTTGAACGACTTGTCGAACTTGCCGCCGAGATCGTAGAGAAGCGCGGGCTGAATGTCCGCGGCGAAGGCCGGAAGAACCATCGCAGTTGCGGCCAGGAGGCCGAGAACAATACGTTTCATGTGATCCACACCCTGTCGGTTATTTTTTCCGTTATGCACCGCCCGCCTGCCCGGTTCTCCGGCAGGCATGCGACATCAGACAGGAGCGTCTTCCTCCCGCTTCGGGCCAATCTGGCACGGCCCGAAACAAAATTCACGCGGAATTTTGACCTTTTGGAAAAGCGTGGCGCCGCGTCCCGGCGCCACGGATCATCGCCTCGCCAAGGGCCTCAAGCGGAGACGGCAGCCGGGATGGCGCAGGCAACGCCGGTGCCCTGCAGGTTGCAATAGCCGTAGGGATTCTTCGCCAGATATTGCTGGTGGTCTTCCTCGGCGAAGTAGAATTCGGGCGCCGGCGCGATCTCGGTGGTGATCTTGCCGCGGCCAGCACCGCGCAACGAGGCCTCATAGGCGTCGCGCGAAGCGATCGCCGCCTGGTATTGCGCATCACCGAACGTATAGATCGCCGAGCGGTAGGTGGTGCCGACATCGTTGCCCTGGCGCATGCCCTGCGTCGGGTCATGGCTTTCCCAGAACAGCTTCAGAAGCTGTGCATAGGACACGATCTTCGGGTCGTAGACGACGAGCACGACTTCGGCATGGCCGGTCAAACCGGTGCAGGTTTCCTGGTAGGTCGGGTTGGGGGTGACGCCACCCGCATAACCGACAGCCGTGACCCATACGCCCTCGACCTGCCAGAACATACGCTCGGCGCCCCAGAAGCAGCCCAGTCCGAACATCGCTGTCTCCAGCCCCTCGGGATAAGGCCCCTTGAGCGGCCGCTTCGAGACAAAGTGCTTGGATGCCGTCGGGATAGGCTTGGCACGACCCGGCAGCGCCTCGGCAGGCTTCGGCAGATTGAGCTTCTTGTTCAGCATGTCGCTGAGAAAAAACATGCGCGGTCTCCCTTTCTCTTTGATTTGGGATTTCTCTTCGTTTGGGGACGCCAGAAGGCCATCAGCAACAAGTCATCAAGTCCGGGCGAACCGCCCTGTCGGCCGCTCCCGCCTGTAGCCGATAATGTAGAGAATGAAGGCAAGCACCGCGAACACGGCGAAGCCGGGCTGGTTGAGCACCCAGGCGACGGCGCCGTCCCACAGCAGCGGACTGACCTTGTCGCGGACGAAGCTTTCGAAGGCGCTTCGCGTATCCGGCGAGACGGCGAGCCAGCTTGTGTTGAGCGGGGTCATGACCAGCGCCGAGGCCGCCACCGAGCGTGTCGTATCGAGCACCGCCATGATGACGGAAACCGAAAGCGCAACCATTGCCGCGAGACGGAAAAGAAAGCGAAACATGCAGACCTTTCCTCCCCAGGACTTTAGCAGACAGACTGCAACGTCTGTTTCGAACAGAGAGATAGTGTGCGCGCGCTTTGTTCGCAATCGCGACACGCGAATTTGAAGCTACGCCGCCGGTTTCAGCTTTCGCCGATTGACGCGCCAGACAGCGAGCACACCGCCCGCCACCGCGCCGACAACCAGCCCGGCCAGCCCGACGAACAGGGCAAAATAGGCGCAGGCACCCTCGAAGCAGCTCATGTCGGTGAGATTCGCGACCATCAAGCCGCCGAAAAACCCGGCGCAGGCGCCGAGCGCGGCGCCGAGAATGACCCCGAGCAAGGTGGCGATGATCGAGGCCAGCACCGGCGGGCGTTCGGTTCCCGGATTGGCATAGACTGCATCGGCGCCCGAGCCGCGGCGCAGAAGGTAGATGCAGAGCAAGCCGATGGCGATTTCAGCGCCGGTGATGGCCAGCCCTCTGGCCGAGAAAACGAAGTCCGGCGTGACCAGGATGTAGCACTGCCTCGCCAGCAGCCACAGTATGGTGGCGACCTGCCAAAGCGTGAAATGCCTGGGAAAACGCGCCGAGCGGTTGAAGGCGAGACCGAGGACAAAAAGCCCCCACAGAAAGATGACGATGCTGGCGGCGAGGCTGCCATAGATGAGATAGTAAACGCTGTCCGGCAGGCCGTAGTCGCTGGTCAGCGGCCATCCCGAGATCATGCCGTAAACAGACCAGGCCATGACCAAGGCGAGCCAGGCAGGCGGGATGTAGGACAGCCCGCTGTCCGGTCGCCTGGCCGGCCGTCCGCTGGCCGGCTGCTCGTTGCTCGATGTCATGCCGCCCCCGCAAAGCTGACGGACACTCGATAGGCGGCCCACAGCGAAGTCAAGCGCGGCAGGTTTTTTTCGGCATTTCCCGTGCACGTCGTTCGACAGTCGCCGCATCGGGAGCATTGCGTCGGTAGCACGACAAAACCATCTGTACCCGGCAAAGCGAATAGAGTGCCGTTATGGCTTGGCATTCGATGCCGGATCGACTAGATGAGCCCCGCGCCTGTTGCTTTGACGGCTCAGGTGCGGGGAAAGGGTGTCCGTTGGTTGACGGCGCCCACGGTACCGAGTTCCGGACCGGAATCCCCCAAGGGAGACGCATCTCCCCAACCCGCGCGGCGAAACCGGCCGACGCGAAATGCCAAGACGGAGAGGTGGCCGAGTGGTTGAAGGCGCACGCCTGGAAAGTGTGTTTACGGGAAACCGTAACGCGGGTTCGAATCCCGCTCTCTCCGCCATCCAGCTTCCATAAAAATCCTTTCTTTTCAAAAACTTCCTTGTTGCGCTTGACCAGTGCGAAGCGAAACCTATCTCAGACTGTGTAACAAACTGTGTAACATTAGAGAAAGATAATGCGACGTTCCGCAGCGCCAAGGCCGCATAAACGTGAAGGCATCTGGTATCTCGTTCGCAGGGTGCCGAAGGAATTCGCGGCGTTTGATCGCCGCTGCCTGGTACGCATTTCCACGGGGGTCGCCGTGGCTGACGATCCCCGCGGTGTACGGGCGCGAGATGCAGTGCAAAGCCTCGGCGCAGGGCTGGAGGCGTATTGGCGTAGACTGCGGGAAGGCCAATCCGCCGAGGCGGGGCTGCGTTTCGAAGCCGCGAGGAAGCGCGCGCGGTCATTTGGATTGGCCTATCGCACTAACGAGGAACTAGCAGCGGGGCCGCTCGACGAACTCATGGCCCGCATCAAGCTGCTTCTCGACAAAAAATCGATCGAGGACGCGGAGGACGTCTCGGCGGTGATGGGTGGGGAGAAGCGGCCAGCGGTCCGCCTGAGCGGTCTTATCAAGGAATTCGAGACGATCGAGCAACAGAACTTGCTGACTATGTCGCCCAACCAAATCAAGAAATGGCGTAACCCCAAAAAGCGCGCAGTTGCCAATCTGGTTGGAGTCATTGGCGACAAGGAGATCGCAAGCCTCACTCGGGACGACGCAGTCGCGTTCCGCGAGTGGTGGCAAAAGCGGATCGTTGAGGACGGACTTGATATCGGTACGGCCAACAAGGACATCGGCCATGTTTCGAAAATGCTGCGCGTCGTCGATCTGACTCACCAGCTCAAGCTGGAGCCGGTTTTTCGCAACCTCCGTCTTTCCGGCGCCGTCCCCGGGCAACGCGCTGCGTTCCCAGCGGAGTTCATTCAGGAGAAGATACTCGCTGAAGGCGCGCTCGACGGACTCAATGACGAAGCCCGCCATCTAATCTATGTAATTGCCGATACCGGACTCAGGCTTTCTGAAGCGGCAAACCTCACCACCGAAACAATCCACCTCGATCAAGAAATCCCGCATGTGCGGGTGCGCCCCAATGGCCGTCGCTTGAAGACCGGTCATTCAGCCCGTGACATTCCCTTGGTTGGCGGCGCACTTGCAGCCATCAAGCTCCATCCGGGCGGCTTTCCTCGCTATCGCGACAAGGCCGCCTCACTTTCAGCGCTCGTCAACAAGGTGCTCGCCAGCAAGGAACTTCTGCCGACTTCCGAGCATAGTCTTTATAGCCTGCGTCACACTTTCGAGGACCGGCTGACGGCAGTTGAGGCGCCGGAGAAGGTAATTGCCTCTCTGATGGGCCACAAATGGATCCGGCCGAAATACGGCGCGGGACCTTCGTTAGCGCAAAAGCGCGAGTGGCTCCAAAAAATCGCTTTTACCCCGCCCGGGCGAATGTGATTGCGCCATCCAGGCCGTGAGAACCAACCTCACGGCTCCAGCTGTCCGAGCCATTTAGGTTGAGCGTGGCCAGCACGCGCTGCGCTCGCTCGCGATTTCCGAGCTTCCGCCGCATTTGTTCGACCTCGTATTCCAGCCTTTCGAAGGTCGGTGTATAGGCATCTCCATGACGGATGACCAAGTAGGCCGCAACAGCTAGACAGCATTCGAGCTCCGTGGCCGATGGACCGGAAAAAGGGGCGACGCCATAGCAAGGCGCGCAACGCCTCTCGAAAGCTTCCGAACTAGGCAAACGGCCAGCACGTGGCATCGTGACAGAAACCTATGCCTGATCGACGAACCTGAAGTGCTCACGAAGCTTGACCGGTGCGCAGGCCATCGGAGGGACAATTCCGCTCTGCCTAAAACCGACAAAAATTTTGAAACACCCGTCCCTCCGGCTCGAATTCAAAAGTTCAGCCCAGACAGGAACGCCTGATATCTTGTCGTGCACTGTCACCGTGCCAAACCTGGTGCCGGCGACAACGGCAGTTTGGCGAGCAGAAGAATTCCCGAGACTGAGACGTTCTACGGCTTGGCTCATGTTCGCGTTCCTCCTCGATTGGAAACAGGATGGGCCATATGGAAGCGAATAAAAGGAGGTTGGTGACGAGTCTCGGTAGTGGAGTAGAAACGGATGGAAAAGCTTGCGCTATTCGCCATCGGCGCCGCTAAGCGCACTTGAGAGAAGGGGCATGATCGCCAAGAGATGACGTCCGAAGAACTCTAGCGCGTCGCTTGTCGCCCCACTCTGAACTCTCGTCGGTCTGGTCCATTTATTCGACTCGAGGATGTTCGTCCGTTCATCCGGCAGGCTGCATGATCGGCATTGGCGAGGCAATCGAGGCGACAAACATCGCTCGATATGAGTAGCCGACAGGCAATCTCTAATTGCGAGGAGCGGATAGAATTGGGTACGGTCAAGGGATGAAAACGCGATATGGCTACGCTGGCGTCCATATGTTCGACCGCACATCCAGCCTTAGCCGGTCGCTGTGTGTCAAAGCGATTTAGAGGCGCGACACCGCAAGCCAGTTAGAAATGCGACAGTGACGCGTCTTTTTGGCACGACCTTAGCACCCGATCGGGCCTCAGCTGGTCGTGGTTGCGCAGCCCGATCGGGTGCGATTTTATAGAGCTCCCCTGGCTTTAGCTTTGAGATCCCGTCATCGACACAAATGCAAGGGAACGGTCCGACCGCTTGCGGACATTCGACATGCCGTGGCAGCTTGCTATGGTGAGCCAGCGCATTCCGATACACGTTTTCCGCGCTCTTCAATTCGTCAGGCGTGAGACGGTCGTGACCGCTGCGCCAATTGATCTCGTGGCAGGGTTTGAGAAGCCTCTGGTTCTCGTTGTCGACGGACGAAGCTTTGATCCCACTCGATCAAGAGTGCGCTCTTTGCGAAGCCGGCTATACCGTTGCTCCAGCCCCTGTGCTGAGGCTGAGCGCTTGATCAAGGACAGCCCCCGGCCGCTGCTGTTCTGGACGTGAAGTTGCGGGATGGTGACTGCGTTGAGGTCGCGAAGACCTTGACCGCGGGTACGTTGTTCATCCGGATGAGCGCTGAGCCGAGAAGCGGCCAAGAACGCTTGCCTGTATTCGAATCCTACGGGAACCGCGAAACGAGCGTCCAAGGGACGCAATTCTCCGACGTCGTTCACTCAAGCTCATCTCGCAACTTGAACGCTTGTATCAAGCCGCTGCGTGTGCGCCGGTGGACCGGATTGCTGCATCCAAACCACGTGCTCAGTTCCGCCCCCGCAATAACTCTACCGTCCGAAACGGCTTTCGCGCGCCAGGTCCACCCCACATGAAAGTTCCGCGAGCAGCACGGACGGAGAGGCCGGTCACAACTCCTTCGCGTGCTCTTTTACTACCGAATCAAGTGCCAGATGGAGAGGCACTGCCTTAGAGAACAGGAAGCCCTGCGCGGTTCTGCAGCCAAGCTTGTACAGAGTTTGCCGATCTGCCTCTGTTTCAACGCCCTCGGCCATGACCTCGATCCCGAGCGTCCTACCAAGATCAATCACCGCTTTGACAAGCAGCCGATCCTCCCGGGACTTGGCTAAGCCGCGAATGAAGCCCTGGTCTATTTTCACCTTCCTGATCCGACTGTCCTTGAGCGATGCCAACGTCGAAAAACCGGTGCCGAAGTCATCGAGCGCGATAGAAATGCCAGCATGTGAAAGCCGGCCGAGCTTTTCATCCACTCTGTCCGGATCCACTGGGCCTTCTTCGGTAATCTCGATATCGAACATCGTTGCAGGGAGGTCTTTTGCCGCCAGACCATTAAGAATCATGTCGTCAATATCGCCAGCTTCCAATTCGCGCGGTGAAACATTCATCGCCACACGAACATCACGACAGTCAGCTTTGACCAAGCCCTCGATAAGAGCGCAACAGTCGGCGAATACCGTTTGAGTTAGCAGCTGAAGCATTCCAGTTTCGCGTGCCGCTGTCATGATCTCGGGCGGAGAAATGGGACCGTGAAGCGGGTGAGACCACCTTAGCAAGGCTTCAAAACCGACGACGGCTTCAGTTTCGAGTCTTACGATTGGCTGGAACCAAGGGACCAAGCTTCTCATCGTTATCGCCGAATGAAGATCGCGTTCGATTGACTGGCGGCGTTGCAGTTCCCGGGCTAGCTCGGCATCGAACAGACAAAATTCATTCCTGCCGCGGCGCTTAGCTGTGTAAAGGGCGATGTCGGCCCGCAACAACATTTCCGTTAGTCCGGGGTTTTCAGCCAAGTAGATTCCTATAGACGCTCCAATGCGGACCGATGCGATCCCAGGATAGGGGCGAGCAAGCTTGGCTATGAGATTGGACGCGAGATTGGTGGGAGAAGGAGAATTCTTTCGCGAAGAAAAAATCAGCACGAATTCATCCCCACCGATGCGGGCGAGCGTTGAGCCCTCCGGTGCTTCTTCCTCTATTCGGCGGGCGATCCTGACAAGCAGCTCGTCACCCGTTCTGTGACCGTAGGTATCGTTGACAGATTTGAACCCATCCAGATCAATCAGCATGGCGACAAAGGGCCCATCAGTGTTCTCAAACTGATCGATTGCATGTTCGAGGCCGCGCCTGTTGAGGAGCGCGGTAAGATGGTCCTCCCTGGAATTGCGCTCCATTTCCGCGGCAAGCCGCTCGGCTTGATGTCTCAGGCGGCTCGCGTCACGGAAGCGCGCTTGTCCAACGAACGAGGCTCGAACCAGGCCGCCCTCGAAAAGCAGGACGGCAAAAGCCAGAATGTAGTTTTCCAGGGTTCCCTTCGTCAGCAAGCATGCGGCGGCAATGAGGAGTGGCGGTGTGATGAAGTATATCGCTGCCGCAGCATATGAGCTGCCGTACGTGACCGCGCCAGCTGAAATGCCCGCCAGAATTATTAGATGCAGCGATGCTTGAGACGTAGTGTACCCAGCCGTTAGGACGGCAAGGAATGACCAGGTGAATCCCGCCAGAAGAGCAAGCCTGCCAAACCAGCGAAGCCGCAGCCAAACCCGTGTCAGATCATCCTGGACTCCGGGTTCCTTCAGCTGATGACGGGCGAGTGCAAGGCGGGCGGCATTTATCGCATTAACGACCGAAAACCAGGCCGCGCCAGCAAGACCGTTCCCGGAAAGGGCCTGCACGGTCAAAATCAGCCCGGACAGCACAATGCTTATCGGCATTGAGACGAAAAGGCCTGCCCTCAGATCAGCGAGCTGGTCCTGAAGGATTCTCGCCTCCAGCGGATCTTCTTTTTCCAGGGCTGGACGGGTCAGCTTGCTTACTCCTGCTTGTCCGCAGCCTACGCAGCCCCCCTGAAGGACGGGTTAATTCTTCAATCGGAGATCAGCGTCGGGAGCAGGATTACTCCGGCGCATGATGCACTCTCTCGCATCGCTCGCCCAGCACATCGCGCAAAAATGCAACTGCTGGTGCAGTATCACCGCTGGAGCTCCGCCGAAATCCCATGCCGGACAAGGGGAACATGTTGGGCAAAGCGAAGCCCCAGATGCCTTGCAAGCCGTGCCGCCAGGTGGTCTCTGGAGTAGAGTCCAACCAGTATGTTCGTTGCATGGTAGAGCGGCGCCGCCGACAGGCGCAGCCGCCTTTCGTATATGTGCAGCATGTCGGGGTCGCCAACATTGCGGCCGTCGCGGCACGCAGTCATGATTCCACGGGCGAGCTGCTTCTGGCTGCTGAGGCCGATGTTGAATCCGTGAGCGGTCACCGGGTGCATGCCGATGGCAGCGTCGCCGATGAGTGCGGCGCTCGGGGCCCGGAATTTGTGCGCCCACGTCGTGACCAGCGGATAGGTATGGCGCTTGCTTGCCAAGGTCATTTTTCCAAGGCGCCCTCGACACCGTTTCGTCAACTCCGACAGGAACAAATCGTCATCGAAGGCAAGCAGTCTATAGGCCTCGTTTGAGCGCAATGTGAGCAGCAGCGACGACACGCCTTCCGCGAGGGGCAATATCGCTATCGTCTGATGGTGATCGAACCATTCGATGGCGATCTGGTGGTGGGCGCGCTCGTGCCTCACTCGGCAAATCAGCATCGAGTGGCCAAGCCGGTTGATATCGGCGCCGATGCCCAGCAGATCACGCGTGGCGGACAAACGCGAATCCGCGGCAACAACAAGCCGAGCAGTTAAACGCGCGCCATTAGAGAGCGTTACGACTGCTCCTTCTTGGCTGTTTGTTGCATCGACGACCGAGTGGCCGCACAACAGCCGGGCGCGATCCTGCAAGCGGACGATTTTGAACAGCGCCTCGCGGATCCGGCAATTTGGAACCAAAACCCCCAGCGGTTCTCCAGAGTTGCTGGGAGGATCGAAACGAAGAGCGAATGCGCTCGAGCCGTTGAGCACGCGCGCGCCTTGAAGTGCTGATTTGTCCGAAGCCGGGATGACATCCCAGGCGCCGAGCTCGCGAAGGGTTCTGATCGAAGCGTTGGTCAGCGCGATTTCGCGACCATCGAAAGCCGGATTCGCCAGACTATAGAATGTGTTCTGTTCAACAACTGCCACCTTGAGTTCGCTTTGGGCAAGCGACGCAGCGAACGAAAGGCCGACCGGCCCGGCTCCAACGACAACGATGTCAAAATTCTCGTCAGAGCCCATCAGCGTGCCGCCATCCCGTCGGCTATCCTCGTGTAACGGTGGAACTGAGCCGAGTGACCTCCGCTGAGCTCCGTGCCCGCCGCATTGCCTAAAGGCGCTGGGCCGCGGGATTCGCATGGATCGGCAACGAAGCACGCAACCCGCTCAGAGGTGGATGCGGCTAACCGAACCCGCCCTTTCGCCGCGCAGCCGCGCAGATCGCCGCCAGCAAGCGAGACACTCGCGACGCTGGTCAGCCACGGCCGCGCCGCATCGATGGCCACATTCGACTTGGAACCCGTGCGCATAGCTACTCACGCTCCACGACGTCGAAGCGGGTTCTCTTGCTAGGGTATCGAACGTAGCGCTCTCTCTCGTCATCCCAGCCAAGGTAGCGGAAACTTTTATGCACGACCGCGCATATCTTCGCAAGAACCTGCTGCATGGCTTCGATGTCGATGTCCTTGCAATTCAGTCGCCGATAGAGCAAAGCCCACGCGGCGACATAGTCGTCGAAATAGCGCGCGTCACTCGAACCAATGATCAACTTCGGACGGTTGGTCGATCTCGAAAACGCACGTCCCAACCCCGATGATGCTCCGCAGCACGTTGACATCACGAGGATCTTCGGCGCTGGATCCGAGCCCTGGAACATTTCTACGAAGTCAGCCCAAAGTAGGCTACCTCGCCCACTGGATGAAGCGATCCCGTCTCCATTGCCGTGCCCAGCGATGTGAAGCACGTCGCACTTCGCCTTGTTCGCTTGGACTACAGCCTCACGAAAATGCTTTCGGTCCAAAGTAATGCGATAGTCCGAGTGGATGTTGAAAGCCTTTAACAACTGCTGCAGGATCGGTCCCTCGTGCTTGTCGTGGTAGTAGTCTTTCGCGTAGTGGCAGTCGATGATGTGAACGGTTTTCATGGCACTCCAGCCGTTTGTTCGTTGATCGTCGTGACGAGCGGACACCACGCGCCCGGAACCGCGTGACGTACGCTGAGTTCCGGTGCCGTCGCATAGCCTCAAGGCGCGGGCCGGGAATCCGGATGGATCGGGAACGACGCACACAACCCATCAAAGGCGAAAGCTGTTGATCGGCCCCCGTTTCCGCGCAGCCACGCTGATGGCCAGCCAGCAAGCGAGATACACACGACCCTGGTCAGGTAAATGGCTGCGCCGTAAGCACAAGGCATAGCCGACCACACGACAGAAAAACCCGGCACCGTGAAGGTGCTGATAATGACGACCAAACTTTCCGTGAGTCATGCATTTCTCCCTCGAAGACTGGTCTATAGACCACACCGATGAGTATGACCCTGATCTGGATCAGCCAGACATGACCAACCGGCACTGTCGGTTCTCGGTCGGGTGATCGATCGCGACGTTCCACTTTGGAACCCGTGCGCACATTGCCAAGCTCTCGTCGGCCACGCGAGGTACTTTCGTGGCATCAGCCGCCTCATATTGGTGCAATGGGAGGCAGTCCTTCGCACGACAGAGGCTTTTCACAAATCGATGTAGTGCGCAGCTTAGGTCAAGGTGGTCATGGAGCATGGACAGCTTGTTCCCGACCGAGCCGGCTCGACTGACGAGCGCGATCCGCGCATCTTATGCACAGCGGATTGAAATCAGCGTTCCGGTTTGTCGTCCCGATCAATTAGTATCCGCTCGGCGGCTCCGTCGAGATCTTCGTATTGACCGCTTCGCAATGCCCAGACGAAGCCGGACAGGCCCAATGCACCCAGAAAAAGGGCCACGGGTATGAGATAGAGTAAGGTCGTCACGAGGATTGTGCCGAATAGCTGACTGCGGAGCGTCTGACTTTTTGAATAACTTGCACCGTCGCATTCGCCATGAAGCCGTGCAAGCGCAATGCGTTTCCAATAACAAGCAGCGATGAGGCAGACATGGCAATCGCCGCTATCAAGGGCGTGACGTGCCCGAGGATGGCGATTGGTACTGCCACCGCATTGTAGACGATTGCGATTGCGATGTTCTGCCGGATCAGGTGTCCTGCCTTGCGCGAGACGCCCAGGGCGAGCGGCACCGCCAGGAGGCTTTCGCGCAGGAAGACGAAGTCTGCCGCGTTGCGGCCAATGTCGACGGCGGTGGCCGGTGCGATCGAGACATGCGCCACGCTCAGCGCCGGCGTATCGTTGAGGCCGTCGCCAACCATCAGAACCTTGTGCCCAACTTTCGCGAGGGTCTCGATGCGCTCGACCTTGCCCGATGGCAGCAGGCACGGAACGAAGTCGTCGATATCCAGCAGCTTTGCCACTTCGGCGCAGGCTGCGGCGGTATCGCCCGACAGCATTTCGATCGACACCCCGTCACCGTTCAACTGTTGGATGCCCGCTCCAGCGTCGGCGCGCAACGCATCCTCGAAAACGAAGGATGCGGCAATCATCCCGTTTCTCGTCAGGACCGTTCCGCCGTAGCCGTGTTTGCCTTCACCGCCAGTTCGAGCCTTCCAGCCGGCCCATCCGCGTCGACCCAGTCGCCAGGTGCTTCCCGCGTCAGTGGCTTCGATTCCAAACCCGGGATGCTCGGTCACAGTATCGAATTTGTGCTGCCCGCCAGGAGCGGCAAAACCGGCTATGGCCTTTGAAAACGGATGGCGGGAATGCGCAGCCATGTCGGCGGCGATTGCCAGCATCGCCGGATCAATCGAGTCCGCATTGACCAGCCGGGGCTGGCCGAGCGTGAGCGTGCCGGTCTTGTCGAACACGGCAGTATCGATCGCCGCGAGGCGCTCCATGGCCGAACCGTCCTTGACCATGATGCCGCTCTCGAAAAGCCGCCGCGCCGCGACCACCTGCACGATCGGCACCGCGAGGCCAAGCGCGCACGGGCATGTGATGATGAGAACGGCGATGGCGATCGTCATCGCCCGATGCCAGTCGCCGGTCGCCGCCATCCAGCCCAGGAATGTCACAAAGGCGGTGAGATGGACCACTGGGGCATAAAGCGCTGAAACGCGGTCGGCGATACGGCGATAGTGCGCGCGGCCGCCCTCGGCGGCCTCCATCAACCGGACCATTTCCGCGAGGAACGAATCCTTTGCGGCGGCTGTCGCCTCAATCGTCAGCGGGCCGGTAAGGTTGAGCACGCCGGCCTGTACTGCTTCGCCCGGCGCCACGTTTTTCGGCGTGCTTTCGCCTGAGGCCAGCGAGCAGTCGAGATCCGACGTTCCCTGGATGATCTTGCCGTCGACGGGGATCCTCTCACCGGCCGCGATCAACAACCGCATGCCTGGTTCGATCTCGCCGACCGGCAGATAGTCGCGCGCGCCGTCGCCGCGCATCACCATGGCGCCACGCGCGGCCAGCTGAGACAGGCCCTTCACGGCAGTCCGGGCACGCTCCCGCATCACATGATCCAGCGTGCGCCCGATCAAAAGGAAGAACAGCAGCGATACCGACGCGTCGAAATAGGCGTGGTCGCCATGATTGATCGTCTCATAGAGGCTCATGGCATAGGCGAGCGAAACACCGACCGCGATGGGCACGTCCATATTCATGCGACCATGGCGCAAAGCATTCCAGGCCGAACGGAAGAAGATTCCGCCGGCGAAGGCGAGGGCAGGAATGGCGATCAGCGCCGAGACCCAGTGAAACAGGTCGCGGGTAGCACCTTCGGCGCCGGACCAGACAGAGACCGAAAGCAGCATGATGTTGCCCGCCGCAAAGCCGGCAACAGCGACGGCGCGGATCAGTTCGGCAAGCGTCTTGTCCTTGTCATCGACCTCGGGTGTGAACAGATGCGCCTCGTAGCCCAGCCTGCCAAGCGCGGCGACGAAGGGTGGCACCTCGTCTCCTCGCCACCGGACCGCGACCCGCTTCGTCGACAGGTTGACGCGCGCGCTTTCGACGTGATCGAGCTTTCCAAGTGCCGCCTCGATCGTCTGGATGCAGGCGGCGCAATGAACCGTCGGCACTGAAAGATCGGTCTGCCGAAGATTGTCGCCAAGCGATCGGCTCGCCAACCTGATCTCCTGGCTGGATGGCAGGACCGACGTGGCGCCGTTCAGATCCAGCGCCATTTCAGCGCCCGGTGCACAACAGCTCATTGCAGCGCTCCATGGGAAATCATAATCCTGCGGACGTCGCGATAGGGTCGTGTCAGGCCGGCATCGGCGTCGACTTCGACGATCCAGACGCCGTCCTTCGGCATATGCTGGGCGGCGAACTCCTGGCCGGAGGCGAGGGCGAGCGTGACGGACTTGTCCTCTTTCTCGTAGGCGGGATGACGAAACAGCACCTTGACGCCGTGCAGAGGAACCGGCTTGCCGGCGGCGTCGGTGAGGCTGTAGCGGACTTCGCCCCATGCGATGGTCAGCTTGCCGGTCCAACCGAGCGCTGCTTGGGCGCGGCCGGCCTCGGCCTCCTTGTTGAATTGCTGGCTGGCCACATAGGTGTTCTCGACGACGAGGCCGGTCCAGCTCGTATTGGCGAGCGTGGCCATGGTCAGGTTGACGGCGATGACCACCCCGAAGAAGGTGAGAATGATGGCCAGCATGTGCCTGCCGGTGAATTCGCGAAGCTTTTGGGCATTGGCGGTCATTTGGCGGCCTCTGGCGCGTTGAATGTGGCGGTGTATTCGTTCGACTCGAAGCTCGCCTTATCCTCGACACGGAACTTGAAGGTCTGTGCCGGGGCGTGGATCTGGTCCGCGGGCTGGCGAACGAAGACCTTCAACGTTTTCAGGCGGTCGGGTTCGACCGGGATGGCGAAAGACCGGCCCGCCGGGATGTCGTCGCCGACGACGACCATGTCGGCACCCTTCAGACCCTGCATGGTGACGACGATTGTCCTTGGCTCAGGGATCATGTTGAGCAGCTTCACGGTATAGCCATTGCGGATGGAGCCATCGGATAGCGTGACGAATTGCGGATTGCGGTCATGCAGCACGTTCAGTTCGAGCCGATCGCGCGTCAGCAGCGAATAGAGCAGGCCCAGCCCGATCAGCGACCATAGGCCCATGTAGATGTAGGTGCGCGGCCGGAAGATCTTGCGAATGTGAAAATGCGCCACCTGATCGGAGAAGGTGCCGACAGCAGTCCTGACCAGCGACGGATTGATTGAACTGGAGCCGCCTGCGGTCGCCAGCATCATGTTGGCGTTGTAGTCGGAGAGCGTCGCGTAGGAGATCAGCCCGCGCTCCTTGCCGAGCTTGTCCATGACGCCGTCGCAGGCGTCGATACACAGCGCGCAGGTAATGCATTCGAGCTGCTGGCCGTCGCGAATGTCGATTCCCATTGGGCAGACCGCGACGCAGGCATTGCAGTCGACGCAGTCGCCGACGGACTGCCCCGAGGCTTGCACCTTCTTGGCGTGGCGCGATCGCGGCTCGCCGCGCCAGTCATTGTAGGTGACGGTGAGCGAATTCTCGTCGAGCATGGCTGCCTGGATGCGCGGCCATGGGCACATATAGGTGCAGACCTGTTCGCGCATCAGGCCGCCGAACGTGTAGGTGGTCGCCGTCAACACGGCGATGGTGATGTAGGCGACAGGTGCGGCGGTACCGGTGAAAAGCTCGCCCATAAGTGTCGGTGCATCAGCGAAATAGAAAATCCAGGCGCCGCCGGTCGCCGCAGCGATGACCAGCCAGACGGCATGCTTCGATACGCGCAGCATCAGCTTGCGGGCGGTCCAGGGACCAGCGTCAAGTTTCATTCGGGCGTTGCGGTCCCCCTCGATCGCACGTTCAACGAGAAGGAACAGATCGACCCACACGGTCTGCGGACATGCATAGCCGCACCAGGCACGGCCGACAGTCGAGGTAATCAGGAAAAGTCCAACGCCGGCCATGACCAATAGGCCGGCCACATAGAAGAATTCCTGCGGCCAGATCTCGATGAAGAAGAAGTAGAAGCGCCGATTGGCGACATCGAGCAGCACGGCCTGGTCCGGGGCAAATGGACCGCGAGCCCAAGGCAGCCACGCAGCCAGGTAATAGATGCCAAGGGTGATCGTCATCACCAGCCATTTGAAGCGACGAAAGTTGCCCGAGGCGCGCTTCGGAAAGATCTTTTGACGCGCGGCATAAAGGGGCTTGCGGGTTTTGGCGGAATTGACAGTTTCTGTTTCGAGCCGTGTCAACTGCGTCTTGTCACGCACGTGCAACTCCACTTTCCCAGCCAATGTCAGGGGCACCTGTCGAAAAGCCTCGCGGTAGGACAGCCTTGGCGGGTTGTGCAGATCGCATTAGGAATGGTGTCGAGGCCCGGCTCACGCCGGGCCTCGTCCGCTTGGCAGGGGGGACCGAAGAATAGGGCTTCCATTCCTATTCTCCGCCGCCAAGCGAATGGACATAAACTGCAAGTTCCTTGACCTTGATTTCGCCGAGACGGCCAACCCAGGCCGGCATGATACCCTGCTTTGGCGCACGAACCTGGGCGGCGATGGCCGTCTCGCCGGACCCGTAAAGCCAGATCGCGTCGGTCAGGTCGGGGGCGCCGAATTCCCTGTTGCCTTTTGCATTGTCGCCGTGACAGGCGACGCAGTTCTCGGCAAAGACCTTGGCGCCGGGTTGGATCAGACTTGCATCGCGGACCTTGCCGGAAAGGCTGGCCACGTAGGCGCTGACTTGTGCGATCTGGTCGGCGGCGATGATGTCGCCGAAGGCCGGCATTTCTGACAGTCGCGTGTCCGGATCGGAAGCAAAGCGGAGGCCGTGCGTGATCGTCTGCTGGATCTGGTCGGGGCTGCCGCCCCACAGCCAGTCATCGTCATTCAGGTTGGGAAAGCCCTTCGATCCCTGAGCGCCGGAGCCGTGGCATTGCGTACAGTTGACCTTGAACGCGGCAGCCCCGGCAGCGACCGCGAATTCGCGCAAGTCATCGTCAGTCAAGATCTCCGAGACGCTGTTTGCCTGGATGGCTGCAACATACTTGCCATTGGCGGCCTCGGCCGCGGCAAGGTCGTTCTTGACGTCCTTACGGCTTGAATAGCCGAGCATGCCCTTGGTTGCCGAGGTCAGCATCGGCCATGCCGGGTATGCGGTCGTATAGACGAGCGCCCACGCTATGGTGACGTAGAAGGTAATCACCCACCATCGCGGCAGAGGATTGTTGAGCTCCCTGATGCCGTCCCATTCATGCCCGGTGGTTGAGACGCCGGAGACCTCATCGATGTGCTCGTCGCTCATGATCACTCGTCCTCGAGCGGAATGCGGGCAGCTTCGTCGGCCAGCCTTCGGCTGCCGGGGCGTAGGGCAAAGGCGATGCACCCGACGAAGAACAGCGCCATCGCAACCAGGCCCCAGCTGTCGGCAAACGCCCGCATCAAATTGTAGGTCATCAGCGTTCTCCTCAGCGGTAGCCGGCGGCTTCGTCGTAATTTTTGAAGTCGACCAGTGTGCCAAGCATCTGCAGGTAGGCGAGCAGGGCATCCATTTCGGTGACCTGTTGCGGGTTGCCGTCGAAGTCGCCGATCTTGGCTTTGGGGTAACGCGCCTCAAGGCCTGATGTGTCGGCATTGGGATCGGCCTGCGCCGCCAAATCCGCATTGGCGTGCGCGATCATGTCATCGGTGTAAGGGACGGCTACACGCCTGTTGGCGATCAGATGCGTCGAGAAATCCTTCACGTCGATCGGCGTGTCTTTCAGGAACCCATAGCTCGGCATGATCGATTCCGGCACCACCGAGCGCGGGTCGGTAAGATGCGCGACATGCCATGCATTCGAGTAGCGGTCGCCAACCCTGGCGAGATCCGGCCCGGTGCGCTTCGATCCCCACTGGAACGGGTGATCGTACATGGACTCGGCAGCCAGGCTGTAGTGGCCATAGCGCTCAACTTCGTCGCGGAACGGCCTGATCATCTGGCTATGGCAGAGAAAGCAGCCCTCGCGCATATAGATGTTGCGCCCGACAAGTTCGAGCGGCGAATAGGGGCGCATCCCTTCCACCTTCTCGATCGTATTGTCGAGATAGAAGAGCGGCGCTATCTCGACGATACCGCCGACCGTCACCACGAGCAGCGAGCCAACGAGAAGAAGCGTGGCGTTCTTCTCGATGATTGCGTGTTTGTCCATCAAGCCCATCACCTGGCTCCTGATCGCGCAGGTCGGATGGCGACGGGGCTCGGCATCGGCTCCTCCTCGCGCTGGTGGCCGAGGATGGTCATGGTGATGTTCCAGGCCATGATCAGGGCGCCGGAGAGGTACATGGCCCCACCGATGGCGCGCATGACGTAGTATGGGTGCATGGCAGCGACGGTTTCGGCGAAGGAATAGACCAGGAAGCCCTGCTGGTCGTATTCACGCCACATCAGGCCCTGCATGATGCCTGACACCCACATGACCGAGGCGTAGACGACGATCCCGAGTGTCGCCAGCCAGAAGTGCCAGGTGACGAGCCGCAGCGAGTAGAGCCGGTGACGGTTCCAGAGCTTCGGCACCATGTAGTAGATTGCGCCGAACGAGATCATGCCAACCCAGCCGAGCGCGCCCGAATGGACGTGGCCGATGGTCCAGTCGGTATAATGCGACAGCGAATTAACCGCCCTGATCGCCATGATCGGGCCTTCGAAGGTCGACATGCCATAGAAGGCGACGGCCATCACCATCATGCGGATGATCGGATCGGTGCGCAGCTTGTCCCAGGCGCCGGACAGCGTCATCAGACCGTTGATCATGCCGCCCCATGACGGCATCCACAGCATGATCGAGAACGCCATGCCGAGCGTCTGCGCCCAGTCGGGCAAGGCGGTATAGTGCAGGTGATGCGGGCCAGCCCAGATGTAGAGAAAGATGATCGCCCAGAAATGGACGATCGACAGCCGGTACGAATAGACTGGCCGGTTCGCCTGCTTGGGCACAAAGTAATACATCATGCCGAGAAAGCCGGCGGTGAGGAAGAAGCCGACCGCGTTGTGGCCGTACCACCATTGCGTCAGCGCATCTTGGACACCGGAAAAGGCGGAGTAGCTCTTGGAGCCCAGGAACGAGACTGGCATCGACAGGTTGTTGACCACATGCAGCATCGCGATGGTCACGATGAAGGAGAGGTAGAACCAGTTGGCGACGTAGATGTGCGGTTCCTTGCGCTTCAGGATCGTGCCAAGGAATAGGATAAGGTAAGCGACCCAGACGATGGTCAGCCAGACATCCACATACCATTCGGGTTCGGCGTATTCGCGGCCCTCGGTGATGCCGAGCAGATAGCCGGTCGCGGCCATGACGATGAAAAGCTGGTAGCCCCAGAAGACGAACCAGGCGAGATCACCGCCGAAGAGGCGGGCGCGGCAGGTGCGCTGCACGACATATAGAGACGTGCAAAGCAGCGCGTTGCCACCGAAGGCGAAGACGACACCGGATGTATGCAGCGGCCGCAAACGGCCGAAATTGAACCAGGGCTGGATGTTGAGATCGGGATAGGCGAGCTGAAGCGCGATCACCACGCCGACCAGCATGCCGACGACACCCCAGAACACGGTGGCGATCGCGCCGTAGCGGATCGGACCGTCCATGTGAGCGGATGGGTCGATCGGAGCTGCTGGCTTGAACTCCGTGTTGCGCAACAGGATCGCAGTGAAACCAGCCACTGCGAAGAACAACACCCACATATGTCGGCGGAAAGGTTCATCCACGCCGAAGCCGGCGGCCACCAGGGCCGCAAAAGCGAACACGCTTAGAAGGACGATCTCAGTGCCGAATTTCATTGCAGATCCCGATCTCGAATCTGGTGGATGCCAAATCCGCAGCGCACTAATTGCGCAGCCGCCGCCCCCTCGCCCTGATCTATGTCAGGCCGCACGATTTTGTGTCGGCGGCGCAATCAGCAGGTGGCGAATGAACGAGGAACGCAGCGCGGGCTCACCCCCTCATGGACAAGGGAGGCGTTCCCTGGGTTGGGCGGGCGCAGACGCGATCGATTGAGGCGAAAGCTGAGGCTCTGCGACGCGTTGGATGCTATTGCCGATGCCCTACCAAACGTTGTTCGAATCCCATTGGAAACGAACGCGATCGTTCGGCCGAGCCGTGGCAGCTTAAGGACCGTGCTTCGCCGGTATGTGCCGAAATACACCTGGCGATTGGTCATCGTCCCTATCAAAGCCCGAAAGCTGTCACGACCGTGACGCCGCTTCTTCGAAGGCGCGGCGAGATCGCATTAGAAGGCAAACACGGCCCGCCCCGGAGCCATGCGACATGGGCCTCGCCGCTTAGGGCCGCTCGCGTCCGCCGCCACAGCGCTTCTCCAGACGGCTTATGCTGTCCACCGTCACATGGCGTGCGTTCTCAATCCGAATCACCCCGTCAGCCCGCAATCGCGTCAGTTGGCGGCTCACGGTTTCGTTGGTAATTCCAAGGAAATCAGAGATTTCGGCACGCGTCAGCGGCAGATCGAAGGACGCTGACCTGGAAGCCGCGTCGAGACTGGAATCGATATTCCGGGCCATCATGAGGAGAAAACTCGCCACCTTTTCCGGAGCTGTCTTGCGCCCCAGCGTCACCATCCACTCGCGCGCCTCATCGAGTTCATTCAGCGTCTGTTCGAGCAGGCGATGCTCGAATTCCCGTGACGCCTTCATCATCCGTTCGACGGCCGCTCGCGGAAACGAGCACAGCGTGACTGCTGTTGCCGCTTCCGCATTGATCGAGCTTTCCACCTTGAAAGGACGTCCCAGAAAATCCGGTGCAAACTGGAGACCGACGATCTGCTGGCGCCCATCCGACAGGCTCTTTGATAGCTTTACCACGCCTGAAAGCACGTTCGAGTAGCTGTCGACGTTCTGTGCCTCGCCGGTCAACTCCATTCCTGACTCGATCCGGCGACGCGAGCAAGTCTTGGCGAGCCCAACCAAATTGTCTGGATCGAGCGCACCGCAGACACCGCGACGCCGTGCCTCGCAAGGGAGGCAAAGAACAGGAATGCCGGAAGTATGAATGTCTTGCCGAAAGGTCATGCGTTCGCTTTACCCGATCCTAACTGCCGGCAGGATACCCATCCAGGGTAGAGAAGTCCTGCGGCGGTTTGTCCATGCGCGCGGCTGATCGAGATCAGGGTCTGCTTCAGCGATGCGTGCAGTGTTCGGCGGGCAACACGGTGAACGCGAGATGCAATCGGAAATAGCTGTCAAACTCAGCGAGAACGTCCCACGCTACACCAGCTATCCGACGGCGCCGCATTTCCATTCCGGGGTCGATGCTGCCATTTACCGTGGCTGGTTGGAGGCGCTGGAAAGTGGCGACGAAATCTCGCTGTATTTGCACATTCCTTACTGCGACAAGCTCTGCTGGTTCTGCGCCTGCCACACCAAGCAGACGCACCAATATGAGCCGGTGGCCGCTTATCTGCGCTCGCTGAATGCCGAAATCGTCACGATTGCCGGTCTGGTGAGCGGCAAGGCACATGTCCGTGCAATCCACTTCGGTGGCGGTTCGCCAACGATGCTGAGGCCCGATGACATGGTTGCTCTTGGAGCGGCCTTGCGGGACAGCTTCGACCTTCTCCCGGATGCTACGGTCAGCATCGAAATCGGAACCAACGACATGGACAAGGCGCGCCTTGATGCGCTTGCTCAAATCGGCGTAACGCGGGCGAGCCTCGGCGTGCAGGATTTCGATCCGCAAGTGCAAAAAGCAATTAATCGTGAGCAAAGTTTTTTGCAGACCAAGGCAGTCGTCGACGGGGTTCGTTCGCGGGGCGTTGAATCGGTCAATCTGGACCTGCTCTACGGGCTCCCGAATCAGACACGCGAGACGATCTGTTCCACGGTGGCGCAGGCACTGACCTTGGAACCAGACCGGATGGCTCTGTTCGGCTACGCACATGTGCCCTGGTTCAAGAAGCATCAGACGATGATCGACGAGGCATGGCTGCCGAGTCCCACCGAGCGTTTCGCCCAATCTCAACTCGCGGCGCGGGCAATTGTCGCCAAGGGATATGAGGCAATAGGACTCGATCATTTCGCGAAGCCCGACGATGCGCTGGCCATAGCGGCCCGCGCAGGGGTTTTGCATCGCAATTTTCAGGGCTACACCGAGGATCGCTGCCCGACACTGATCGGACTTGGCCCTTCGTCCATCGGTCGTTTTCGCCAAGGCTACGTGCAGAACATGGCTTCGACTGCCGGGTACGGGCGCATGGTTGCGGATGGCGGGTTGGCTGCCGTCCGGGGCGTTGCCCTTTCCGACGACGATCGCGTCCGTGGCTGGATAATCGAGCGGCTGATGTGTGATTTTGCCTTCTCGGCAGTCGATCTGGTGGAGCGGTTCGGCAAAGCCGGCGAGAAGCTCCTTCATCGCTCAAGGTCCATCGCCCTCCACGATCCTGCCCGAGCGCTTGAATTCGATGGCGACAGTTTCGTCGTACGGGCTGAAAGTCGCCCCTTCGTTCGAACCATCGCGGCCAAGTTCGATACATATTTCAAAGGGGGAACGGCGAGGCACTCGGTGGCGGTCTGAGCAAAGCACAGTGCGCTCGCCGTTTGGTCGATCGCGAACCAGCTGCGTTTCATTTTGACCGCTCATAGGCGACTACCGCATCCAATCGAAAATGCAAACTTAGGCTGTTGCGCGGTATTTCCTTCCACATCCTCTCTTACGCATACCTGCATTCCAAGGTGTTTGATCCTATGCTTCGCGAGGAGCAGGTAGGCCGCGACAGCTAGGCAATGTTCCAGCTGCCTCTAGCGGAGGAGTCACGATTTTTCGGCAAGCTCCGTCGGCAGACCTTCTTTTCGGGCCTTGGCAAAGGCTCGGTCGCCTTCCAGAAACGCCGCCAGCATGAAAGGGATGAGTTCTGCCACGGTTTCAGACTGACGATAGGTCTGACGGTAAAGTGCAGCATACTCCTTGAGTGTTTGGCCCAGCTCCGCGCTGACGGTAATGGTGATCTTCGAAGCTGTTCGGTCTGGAAGCTTTCCAAGTTTCAGGTCAGCCATGGTAACTCCTGATCAACTCGCGTATGGCCGCAGCACGATGTCCTTGTGCACGATGACGCGCAGTGGCCAACCTGGGCGGACGATGATGGTGGGCTGGATATTGAGGTTTTTTTCGGTGATGCGCTGGCCGGCTCGACTGGCGTTCTGCTGGGCTGATTCCCGGATCGCCTTGACCAGATCGCTCTCGTTTTCGCCGAGGCTGAATTCCGTGCCGACACCGAGCAATGTGGCAAGCGCCACCCCCTTGATCAGCTGCCAGGTGTGGAAATCGACTTTGTCTTCCAGCCCTGCGTAGCCGGCGGTGTCGCTCGCGGGCAGATTGTCGATTTCGACCGACGAGCCGTCGGGCAGCAGAATGCGCTGCCAGACCAGCAGCGCTCGCTTTTGCCCGAACGCGACGACGCTGTCGTAGACGCCGATAAGACGTGAGCCCTGCGGAATCAGCAATATGTTGCCCGTGACCGTGTCGTGCACATTCTCGGTGACTTGCGCGACGACAAGGCCCGGCAAATCGGAATTGATGCCGGTGATCAGGCTGGCGGCAATCACGCTGCCAGCCATCAGTTGATACGGCGAGATCGGCGTCTGCAGCGCATGCGGATTGTAGATCCCGCCAGTGCTCCGCTGGCTGAGGAAATCAAGCTTTCGCTGCTGATTGTTCTGGTCGCTTTCCGCCGGCGCCACCGAGGCTGACGCGCGTGCTGCTTCGGATTGGGGAAGTGCCTCAAATGGATGCTGAGCAGTTTGCACGCTCTCACCGACATCTGTCTGTTGAGCTCGATTTTCGACGCGGAAAAGCACCTGCGATTCACGCGCTTCGATCGCCTGCTGCGCTAGACGCTGCTCCTCGGCCGAGATGTCTTGGCCCGGCACGATGCCGAGCTGGCGCTGCCGCTCGAGGATGGGGCGACCGAGGTCGCCCGGCAAAGGTGGCCCAAGGACGGGAGACTTCGGCTTCATGCCGGAATAGTCATGGGGAAGCGTATCGAGTCCCTCGACGGTTGGTTTGCGCTCAGTGCTGTAGAGATCTTCCGCCTGATCCCTGATGCGAAGGGCCGGCCCCTGGAGCGCCATCATGGCAACGCCGAACACAGCGCCGGATCCGAGCGCTGCGATCGCGATGATCACACCGCGCCTGAACCGCACCACGCGGCGGGGAGAGGCCCGAAGCTGCAGTTCCTCGGGATCCAGTTTCGGCGGGATGCCAGAGCGGGAATTTTCGATCATGAGCCCTCACCTCACCGGCTGGAACGCGAAAAGAGCGAGATCCGCCGTAGCGGTTGGCTGTCGTCAATCCTGCTGATGCGGATCACCTGCTGCTGCTTGGTGCCGAGGCGAAGTTCGGCCGCGGCGAAGAGCCGATCGACGATGTAATAGTTGCCGCGCACGCGATAGTTGACGAGCTCGCTGCTCCCATCTGCGCCGACGATGAAGAGTGGTGGCGCCTCGCCCTGATCTATGCGACGAGGGAACTCAATATAGACCTTGCTGCCGTCGTCGAAGGCTCGCGTCGGTCTCCAGGGCGGTGTGTCGCCACTGATCGAGTAGCGAAAGCGAAGGTTTTCGAGCGCGATATTCGACGCGACCGGTGTAACTGCCTCGGCTTGAGCATTGCGCTGGCGAAGCGCGATGATCTGGTCTTGGCTGTAGGTCCAGGAGATTGCCGCCATTGCTGTCTTCTCGGTGCTTTGAAGCTGCAAATGATAGGTCCGCCGGTCCGTCGTAATGACGACATTGGTGGCAAGACCCGGCGCGAAGGGTTTCACCAGAACATGGGTGCGCTGATTGTCACCGGTGCCGCTTGCAGTATCGCCTATGACCCAGCGCACGGTGTCGCCAGCCGACACGGCGGTTAGTTTCTCGCCCGGCTGCAGAGCGATGTCGGTCACGCGCTCCGGCGCGGCATAGAGCTGATAAAGCGCGCCATCGGTGAAGGGGTAGACTTGCACGGCATTAACATACCCGTACTTGGTGGGTTGCTGGGTCGCGGCTTTGTTGGCATCAGCGACGCGTTCTTCAGGGGGGCGCTTGTCCTCGGCCTTGCCGGGCTCGGGCTGCAATTGGCCAGGCAGCGGCAGTGGTTTTGGCACCTCGACAATTCTAATCGGCCTCTCCGGCGCCTTCTCGATCGCGGCCGGTTTGAAGTCAGCAGCGTCATAGGAAATCTCAGGCGGCGGCACCTTCTTCGATGCACAAGCGGAAACGACCGCTGCCGACACCGATAGGATCAGCACGGCACGAATCGGTGACATTTTATCTTTCATTGGTGGACTCCGTCGGAGAAAGGGGGGGTGGGACGGCGCTGTCGAGCTCGCGTGACCAGTCAATGGCGTTGATGAAGACGCCGAGCGGATTCTTGCGCAGCTGATCCGTATTGCTTGGCGAGCGGATCACGATCGTGAGGATCGCAGTCCAGCGCATCGTGCTGGCAAGGCTTCCGCGCTCAAACACCTGCTCGGTCCATTTGACCTGGAATGAACTTTCGGAGGCCCTGACCACGCTGGTGACCTGTACCGAGACACTGCGCGTTCCGATCTGACCGAAGGGGTCGTTCGCCTTGGCGTATTCGTTGAGGAAGAGCGCTGCGCGATCGCTAGCAAAGTCGTAAGCTGCCAACCAGTTCTGCCGTACCAAAACCGGATCGGTGGAAACGGAACGGACATTCTGGATGAAGCGGCCGAGATGCCAGGCGATCTGAGCATCCGAGGGCTCATAATTCCGGATTGCCGGCGCGACGGCGCGCGTCTCGCCGAAGCCATCGACCTCGACGACGTAAGGCACGACACGGCTTTGCATCGACTGCCATACGAGTCCGCCGGAAAGTCCGGTCGCCAAGGCCAGGCACCCAAGGGCCATGAGCCGCCAGTTCCTGGCCTGCAGTCGAGATGAGCCGATGCGCTCGTCCCACAGCTGGGCGGCTTTTTGATAGGGCGTGACCGGTTCGGGTGTTTTGCCGTAACGGTGCACGGGTCGCTTGAAGAGCATCTAGTCATCCTTGTCGTTGAGAGAGGGGTTGGCGCTGCCTCCCGGCCGGTCTCCGTCTCGGACAGCTTGCATGGCAGCGTGGCGATGTGCACGGGCGGTCTGTTCAGAACGTAGGCGCCTTGCCCACGTCGGCGCCGAAACAGTGGCCGAACCGGCAGAGCGTTCGGTCATTGACGCGGTCGGCGTGCCGCCGGTCGCGGTCCACGCGGCATCGCGCCCGGCATCGGCGTTGCGCCCAACACTTGCAGTGGCGGATCGCGCTACGCGTATAGCGGCGCCGCCAGCGGCACTGGTTACACCATGCATTCCAGCAGCCACACCGGAGAGGCCAACGTCGGGCGAGGTTGCGCGCCCGATCTGCCAGGACGTGGAAGCAGCCGATCCCATTGTTGTGCCGGCGCGGATGGCGGCGAGACCGCCGCTGGTTGCCATACGCGCGCCAGAAAATGCCGTGCCTCCAGCAACGAGTGATACACCCGCTGCCGCCGCGGTCGTGCCGAGGGCGGCGCCCGCGCCAAGCTGCGGTGCGCCTGAGACAAGACCCGACGCGATCCCCGGCCCAAAAATGCCAAGGCCAAGCAGTGCCAGTGCGCCCAGTACCTGGGACATGGCAGCGGCCAGATCCGGCTCCTTGCCTTGCAATGCGGAAGCGAACTCCCCGAAGAGCGTGGAGCCGATGCCGACAATGACGGCGAGCACCATCACCTTGATGCCTGACGAGATAACATGGCCGAGCACGCGTTCGGCCAGGAAGGCTGAACGGTTCCAAAGTGCGAATGGAACCAAAACAAAACCTGCCAGCGTGGTGAGCTTGAACTCAAGGATGGTGATGAAAAGCTGGATGGAAAGGATGAAGAAGGCGATGATGACCAGGAACCAGGCCATCAGCAGCACGAAGATGGTCAGTGCGTTGCCGAAGATTTCCGGGAAGCCCAGGAGCTGACTGGCTTGGTCAAGCATTGGCCAAGCACCTTCGAAACCGGTCGCGGCAATGCGGCCCGGGCGCAAGAGATTGTCTGCCGACAGATTGCCGGCCGACGCCTTAATCCCGAGACCGGCAAAAGAACGATAAACGATATCGGCGAGGTTCTTGAAATTGTTCAGGATGAAGGCGAAGACGCCAACATAGAGCACCTTGCGGACAGGCCGGCCGAGAACGCTGGTTTCGTCGCCGAGCGCCCACGCCAGGCCGGCAAGTGTGATGTCAATGCCGATCAGAATGGTAGTGAGGAAGGCGACGTCGCCCGATAGCAGACCGAACCCGCTGTCGATGTAGCGGATGAAGGTCTCCATGAAGCGATCGATGACGCCAAGGTCGTTCATGCCGCTGCCTTCCTCGTCGTGATGAACTCGTGATTAATTGCCGGGATAAGCCGAGCCGGTACCCAAGAATCGCTTCGTCATCTCGCGGGCGGCTTCCTCTGACTGGGCCTTGCGGGCGGCATCCTCGGCCTCAGCTCGAAACTGCGTTGCGAGCAGCGTCTGGATCTGCATCTGCTGCTTTGTCGAAAGCGCCATCAGCTGGTTGGTGGCCTGGCTTGCCTGAAGCGCACCGGCCGCCCCTTGGCTGCGGTTGACGAGATCGGCGAGCAGATCGCCGTCGGCGCGGACGTTCTCGACGATTTGCGACTGGACCCCCATGGTCTGGCGGAACGCCTGCATGGCGGTTTGCCAACGCTCGCGCGCAGCACTCGCCACATCGCTGACCTTGATCGTGGCGTCGTAG